>NZVW01000162.1 GCA_002697475.1 Aquimarina sp.
TAAAAAAAATCTCTGGGGCGTTTTAAGTTTCTGGTTTATTGTGGCTTGCTGTTTTATAGCGATTTTTGCCTATTTGTTGGCTCCGGATAACTCACAGAATGCTAATCAGATGCATATTTCTATTCACTCTAAATCTCCTGGGTTTAGTGTTAATATGTTAACGATACCTTCAATTGACGATGCAGATCAGGGCTTTTTTGATAAACTTTTTTTTGGCAAGAAGAATACCGACACAGAGATTCCTATTTCTTCGTATAAATTCACTGAAAGTAGTATTGAGATCGTCCCTTATACAGAAGGAGAACTTATCCCAATTACTAAAAAGATAGGCTTACAAACTTTTAAAAGTCTTAATAGTATACAGATAGAAGAGAACTATATAAAACAAAAAACCTTTTTACTTGGTACAGATAAGTATGGAAGAGACCTATTAAGTAGGATACTTGTAGGTATAAGGATTTCATTATCTATAGGTTTTGTATCTGTGTTAATTTCTTTGATTTTAGGAATATCTTTAGGAGCCATAGCAGGATATTTTGGTGGTGCAGTGGATAAAGTCATTATGTGGTTGATTAATGTAACCTGGTCTATCCCTACACTACTTATGGTTATAGCTATTACAGTGGCTCTTAATAAAGGCTTTTGGCAGGTTTTTGTGGCCGTAGGCCTGACTATGTGGGTAGAAGTAGCTAGGATAGTAAGAGGTCAGGTTTTAGGTGTTAAACAATTGCAGTATGTTACTGCGGCAAAGGCATTGGGCTACGGCCATTACCGCATTTTGATGAAACATATTCTTCCAAATAGCTTAGCACCGGTCATTGTTATTTCTGCTGCAAACTTTGCTTCTGCAATTTTAATAGAGAGCGGATTAAGTTTCTTAGGTATTGGCGCCCAGCCACCTATGCCTAGTTGGGGCGCTATGATTAAGGATCATTATTCCTATATTATTTTAGGCAAGGCATATTTAGCAGTTATTCCTGGTCTGGCGATTATGAGTTTAGTACTTGCATTTATGCTTATAGGAAACGCGCTGCGTGATGCTCTTCATGTTAAAGCCTAAATCTTGTGATATGGATTAAGGACCGAACATTAACAAAGTGTTAAGTATAAGTAACTTACATTAAATGTATCTTTAGGTAAAGACAGTTTATGTACAAGTATCTTTTCTTCTTTTTTTTACTTCCTAACTTTTTAAATGCTCAATCTTATTTTGAGATAAAATCTTTAGTAAAAGATAGATTAAGCAAACATCCTCTACCTTATGTTAATATTGGTTTTGTAGATAGAGGAGTGGGTACTGTTAGTGATGAAGACGGTTATTTTGAACTTTCATTTTCAGAAAAACATATTCAAGATTCAGATATTTTACAAATTACGTCTGCAGGTTATTATCCTTTACGCTTAAGTAAAAGAGAACTTAAATCCGTATTTGATAAAACAAAAGTTTTATATCTGACCCCGTTTACTAATATTTCTTTGTCGAATCCGGTCATAAATTTGCAGTCTAATGCCATACATGCAGGAAAGGATGAAGAATTAAGTTTTTCTTACTACGAATGGAATGAAAACACTTTACCGGGATCTGAAATTGCTGTTGTTATTTCTGAAAAATATCGTAGAGGCATATGCAATATTAAGTTTACTGTAGGTGAGCATTATGCCGATAGCTCTAGAGTTAGAATCAATTTATATGATGGTATAATGCCGGATGAAAAAACAGCTCGTAAATTAAAATCTTTATACTATACTATCAAAGATAATCATTCAGTAGTGTCTTTAGAAGTCAACCTAGAAGACATCAATGCCGATAATGCTTTAATAATAGGCGTTGAGCATATAGAGCATTTTGGGAACCAAGAATATTTACTTCAGTTCAAAACTAAAAATGATGTTGAGGGTACTTTAGTTCGATCAACTAGTCAGGACTCTTATCAGACCATTCCTTTTATTACTCCAATTTTTATTGATAGCGGTAATAATTTAGATTTCACTCAGGAAGAGTCGTCCAATCAAAAATCTGAAAATTATATTGAAGGTAAAGTGTTTAGCGATAACGTACCACTACAAGGCTGTGAAGTAAGGGTAAAGAATAAGTTATTTTCCACCTTGACAAAATCTGATGGTTCTTTTGCCATCAGAGCTGAACTGGGAGACGTTATAAGATATGAAAGTCTTACCACACTGTCTGAAGAGTTTGTAATAAATGATAAAGATGATGTGAAGATTCATTTGAAGCCAAAATACGATAGACTTGAGGAGGTGAGAATTACAGGTAGATCGAGCGACTATGGCGAAGAAGAATTGAATTCAGTAAATGGAATGGTAAAGAGAAAACAAATAGGCTACGCTCTCTATACTAAAGAAAAAGAGGAGTTAAATAAATCTGCTGTCTCCATTGGTGAGTTGATCATTGGCAGATTTCCTGGTTTAATTGTCTATGGCCCTGATAAGAGTAGGTTTAAGATGAGAGGTAATAGTACATTTACAGGAGGTGACAGTCCTCTTTTTGTAGTGGATGGTGTGCCCTTTACTGCTGGACCTCCTCCGTTAGATATTAATTTAGTTACTGACGTTACAGTTATTCCTGGTCTCAATGGCACTACACGATATGGAACATTGGCCAGAAATGGCGTTATTATAGTGAATACTATTCAGTCTCAATTCAAATCTCAGAAACCAAAAGAAGCAAAAAATCCATTTTCTTTGTTGGCTCAAGGAAATGATTATAATGAATCTTTAAGTACTTATGATGAAAACCTGTTCGACGGTAGTAATTTTATAGTCAAAGATTCAGATTCTTATAAATCAGCAAGAGACAAATACTTTACACAGATTGCAGATAATGTCTTTAATGTTTCTTTTTATTTAGAAGCCTTTCAATATTTCTATGATCAAGATAAGGATTTCTCCTTCTCTATTTTGAAAGCTTTAGAAAAGATGGCAGATAATGATATCAAAACTTTAAGGTGTCTGGCTTTTATTTATGAACACAAAGGTGAGTATTTAAAAGCGCATAAATTATACAAGCGTATTGGGGTTTTAGATTCGCAAAACCCACAATCTTACGTAGATTTAGCTCAAAGTTTTTTAGAAATAGGAGAATTTAAAGAAGCATTTTCTCTTTATAAATTGATTTTAGATAATAGAATTCCACAGGTTGTTTTCAGTGAAGATATACAAGAAGTAGCAGTAACAGAAGTTAAACACTTAGTCACTAAATACAAAAACAAAGTTGACTATCGAGATTTAACACCTTCTTTTTATAATCAGGCTTCGACTCTTGACAGCAGGATATTAATTGAATGGAATGACCCTTTAAGCCAGTTTGAAGTTCAGTTTGTTAATCCTGATGATAAATTCTTTACCTGGTCATATTCATTAATGTCTAATCCTAAAGTTTCTATTAATTCAGAGCGAGATGGATATCAGACTAAAGAATTTTTCCTTAAAGATGCTTTGAAAGGGAATTGGTTGATTAATTTGAACAATTTAAAATTTGAAGAAAATACTAAATCAACATCTAATATTCCAAAGTTAATTAAATGTACCATTTATACTAATTATGGTTTACCAACCGAGGAAAAGATCATTAAAATTCTAGATTTAAATGACATACAGCAAAATACTTCAATTGCAAGTATTAATTTATAATATTCCTTTTTTTTAGTATTAAATAGTTTAACATGGTGCTATATGTGGATAATTTGGACCACAGTAATATCCAAACTATTGGCAATCTCTTCTGGTATTACAATCAGTTGCGTTATTAATTTCATAACAGGATTCATCTAGTGTTGTTCTACCTCCAGCTATACTTTTTTGTTCATTCTTTGATAGAATAGTAATCTCTTTTACGTTTAGAATTTTTCAATCATTATTTATAGTTTTAAGAGTTTAATTATTTAAGGTTTTACTTTAGGCTTCAAAAATCACTTGATTCTGATTAAATCTTTCGTGATAATCCTCCGCCATGATGTTCACAAAATGGAAGAGTTCGTCGTAACTGTATTTTTTAGGGTATAAAGATCCATTAATGATTGTAGCAGGAGTGTACATAAGATAATTATCTTCTGCCCATTTTGATTGTTGGTTCAGCACTTCAGTATGTTTAGGTGTATTATAATTTATAGTGCTATAATTTTTTATCCAATTTGAGAAAGTTCTATCGTCAAACCATTTAGTATACGCTTCTACAAATGCATCCGCGCCTTGCTTATGGTATATTTCCATTAATATGAGACTAACTATAGTAGCATGATTTTCCAGATCATCAGGATTCACTTTTAAGCGGATTACGATTTGGACCTTGTCAGATAAAACATTATAAATCCTCTTGTAGGCTTCAAATGCTCCTTTACAATATCCGCACATAGGGTTTGTTGAACTTATGATTTTAAATCCGGAATCAGGATTTCCTAATATAATTTCTTTTTCAAATGAAGCAGTGTCTTTTATCGTTTCTGACTGGCTTATAAGATGGTTAAAAATTTCTTCATCTCTTTTAAACTGGCTAAGCTTAACGTTATCTGATTTCAACTCTTTAGCAATGACTAGTTTATTTTTTATAAACAAATAACCTATAGCTATTAAAGAAAAGACCATAGAGAAGGTGGCTATGGCATCGATTCCTATCTCTAAGGGGAAATAGGTATAGGATAATCCAGCCATAGTTAAAAATATAGTAGCCATTCCCAGACATACAACACACCATTTTTTTATTATAAACGCCTGAGAATATAATGAGTAAAGTACAAAGGGAACTCCAGCTATAATCGGTAAAATTAATGCATCATTAAAGGAATATAATAGCGTATAAACAAAAAGAGATCCAAAAAACAAGATTCCGCTATCCGCCAAGGAAATTTCTTTGAACAATTTGCCAGTATTGCTATTAATGACCTCATTACAATCTGATTTACCTACAGATGTACAAAACTGATGTAATGTTTCGGATTGGAAACCTAAGCTTTCTCTTACAGCAAATACACTTAAAATCGTTCCGGCACCAGCTAATATTGTCAGCAAAATACTGATGAAATCCCAATCTTTTTGTGACAGCAAATAGATACTTCCTAGAGCTAATATGCCAAGTAATAGTGGTCTTAAAAATGTTTTAGAATCACCTGATTTTTGTGATTGTTCATTTTTTTCTACTGCAATAATTTTTGGTTCCCAAATTTCAGTGAATTCATTAAAGTTAAATTTTTTCTTTTTTAATCCTGTATGCTCTACTTCAATCTGATTCTTTTTTTTGGTAATAGAAGCAATTTCTTCATATCCATCATTTTTTACCAAAGAGATGAAATTTTCAGGAAGCTGTTCTAAAGCCTCCTTTGGGACTTCAACAGCAATATTATCGATGTTAAAATAATCCAGAGTGTCTGTTATGGATTGAAAGCTAGGATAGTTAGGATGTATTTGCAACTGAAGACCTAAATCTTCTTTATTATAATCTGAGATCCTATTTTTTAAAAGAGAGGTATGAATTATTTTTTCTATGTTACTTTTCATTGAAGAGCATTTTAATGATGTTTAAGAAATTATTCTTTGATATGATAGCTAATATTGCTAATTACTTGTAAATATGTGAATAATTTTATTTCTAAAAATACTATTTTAGGTTCTAAATTGCTTGTGGAACACACATTAAATAAAAAAGGCTTTGCCGTAAGTTATATGACATGAAAAAGAGATTCCTATATACCATTTTATTAATAGGCATAAGTTTTATCTTTTATTATGTAAACATTTATTTAGATCAAAATCTTTTAAAAGATAGTACTAATCACACAAAGATTTTTGATGAATTCCTTCCAAGCTCGACCAGTGGAGTGGTAATTAGTAGACAACATTATACGTTTTCCTATAGAGAAGATCATGAACAGGCTGAATGGGTAATGTATACACTTTCTAATGATAGGATATCAAAAAATCAATATGATCGTCCTTATTTTGAAAAAGATCCCTATGTACTAACGGAATCTGCAGATTGGAGAAATTATAAAAATTCTGGTTATGAAAGAGGGCATTTATGTCCTGCAGGAGACATGAAATTTAACTATGATGCATTCAAAGACACTTTTTATACTTCAAACATAGCGCCTCAATCCAGTAGGTTCAATGGAGGAATATGGAATAGTCTAGAACAAAAGATAAGAAGTCTTGCTAAGAAAAAGAAGGAATTGATAATTGTTACCGGAGGAGTGCTGTCTGATAATTTACAGACAATAGGTTATGAAGGAGTATCGGTTCCTAAGTTTTACTATAAAATTCTTTTGAGTTTGAATACAGATTATGAGGCTATAGCATTTCTTATACCCCANGATTATAAATCTAACGATTTAAAGAGTTATGTAACTACTATTGACAAGATAGAAGAGTATACGGGAATAGATTTTTTCGAAAATTTGAATAAACAGAAGCAAAAGGAATTAGAATCCGATATTATGCTAAAAAATTGGGATTTGGATTAAAATTACCATTCATTGATTCGGTTTGCATCCAGTTTAATAAAGATAAACAGTAATAGCGTGAATCCCCAAAGACCTGAGCCTCCATAACTAAAGAAAGGTAAAGGAATTCCTATGGTTGGCAATAATCCCGTAACCATGCCTATATTGATGGCAAAATGAATAAACAAAATTCCTGCAACACTATATCCATAGACACGGCTAAATTGATTTTTTTGCCGCTCTGCAAGCTGAAGAATTCTGAGCAATAAAAAAAGAAAAAGTAGCACAACCAATGCAGCTCCCAGAAACCCCCACTCTTCACCAACGGTACTAAATATATAATCCGTATGTTGTTCTGGTACGAATCCTCCTTTAGTCTGAGTGCCTTCTTTCCATCCTTTTCCTGTCCATCCTCCACTACCAATAGCAATTTCACTTTGATTGGTATTGTACCCAATGCCCTTAGTATCTACTTCTTTACCAAGTACTATATTAAAACGATCGCGATGTCTTTGTTCGAATACATTATTAAAAATATAATTAACAGAGAAACAAAAACCAGTAACTAGGATCAGAGTGGCAAGATAGAAGCGATATTTTGGTTTTTGTTTACGCTTTCTAATGAGGATAATTATCATTATAGCACCAGCTGCTGAAACCACTAAAACTGGACCAAAAAGCAGTGTTAAAATAAAAAATACAGCTGCTGAAATACCTGTGATTAAGTATATGGCAGCGAGACCCTCTCGATAAAGAGGGAAGAAAAAAGCAGCATAAACCAAGGCGCTACCAGGGTCAGGTTGAGGGATTATAAAGATTGCAGGTAGTGCTATAATTAAAAAGGCTTTTGCCTGATCCCTTAAAGTTGCAATATTGGTTTGCATATCACTTAAAAACTTCGCTAGAGCCAGTGAAGTAGCAACTTTAGCAAACTCGGACGGCTGAAGACCAAATGAGCCAAAACTATACCATGATGTCGCTCCTGAAATATTCTTTCCAAAAACAAAAAGACCAAGAAGAGATATTAGGGATATGATATAGATTAACCCGGCAAATCGCTCATAGAATTTTGCTTCAATAGCTTGTGTAATTATTATAAGAACAATGCTTAATAGAATAAAAAATGCTTGGCGAGAATAGGCTTGTGACAAATCTAGAAGAGAAAACGTACTGCCCTCATCTAATGAAGCAGAATATATGTTCATCCAACCAAAACCAACCAGAAGCATAAAAAGCAAAACGGTTAACCAGTCTATGGATCCAATTGTAGATTTAGGCATTTATTGATTTATTTTAAAAGGTTCGCCACTAAGGGGCTTGGCATACTCTTCTTCAAGACTATTCGATAGTACCCAGTCCTCAAGATCTTTTCTGGTTATTTCGCCTTTAATATGTTTTTCAATCATCAAGGTAGCAATTCTACCTGCATATCGGGCACCGTAATAACCATTTTCTACGAATACACATAGAGCAATTTTTGGGTTTTCTTTAGGAGCAAATGCAACGAATACTGAGTGATCTGTTAATTGTACTCTTTTACCATCTATCTTAGTGTAATTTTCAGCAGTTCCGGTTTTTCCGCATATCTCAATTCCAGGAGATTTTAAGTGTGCTGCAGTACCTATAAGATAAACCTGATGCATACCTTCAATTACAGGTTCAAAATGTTCTTTATCAATAGTTGTTTTTTTAGGTACAGTGAACTGCTCCTCTTCTAAAGGTTGCCCATCTAATGCCTTTAAAATATGAGGAGTATAATAAAACCCTCTATTAGCAATAGTTGCGGTCATATTGGCCAACTGGATTGGCGTTGCCAGTACTTCTCCCTGTCCGATAGAATTAGAAATCGTTGCCGTTGAAAACCATTTATAGGTGGGGTAATTGTACGTGCGATTATAATCTTCTGCCCTTGGGATATTACCTTTTTTTCCTACAGGAAGATCATTACCTAAATAATTTCCTAAGCCAAAACTTTCTACATGTTTTCTCCAATTCTCAATACCTTCTTGCGGAGTATCATATTTTTCAATTGCTCTTCGATACACAGTTGCGAAATACGCATTACAAGAATGAGCTATCCCGGGAATCATGCTTAAAGGGGTGGGATGGGAGTGGCATCCTAGCTTTTGACCTCGACTACCATAATAATACCCTAACCTGCAAGAAATACGCTCTTTAGTATCAATAACATTTTCTTGTAGTCCAATAAGGGCATTGACAGTCTTAAATGGTGATCCAGGAGGATATTCGCCTTGTAAACCTCTATCGAATAAGGGTTTTGCTATGGTGTCATAATAGAGTTTGGTAAAGTTCGGGGATCGCTTTCTTCCCACTAATAATTCAGGTTTGTATGTTGGGGCAGTGACTAGTGCCAGTATTTCTCCAGTCGATGGTTCTAACGCAACTATACCTCCTCTTTTATTTTCCATTAATTTTTGACCATAGGCCTGTAATTCTGCATCAAGCGTAATCGTTAGATCTTTCCCATTAACCGGAAGTGTATCATATTTTCCATCCTTATATGGTCCGATATCCCGATTAAACCGGTCTTTTTGTATTCGTTTAACGCCTTTTATGCCCCTGAGCAAATCTTCATATTGCTTTTCTACACCATCTATACCGATTAAGTCTCCTGAAAGATAATAAGGGTCCTTTTTAATCTGCGCATTGTTTACTTCTCCTATATATCCTAAAACATTAGCGGCGTTATCAGTATGATAATCTCTAAGTGATCTTTTCTGTATATAAAACCCTTCGAATTTTCGCATTTTTTCTTGGAGATAGGCGTATTCATCTTTAGTCAATTGAGGTATAATGACAGAGGGCACTCTAGGTGAATATGCTCTTGCTTTTTGCAGGTTTCTTACCAGTTTTTGTTTGGTTATATTTAGTATAGAACAAAATTCTGTAGTGTCAAAAGGCTTTAACTCTCTGGGAATTACCATGACATCATAAGATGGTTGATTAGTAACCAATAATTTCCCGTTTCGGTCATAGATATCTCCTCGTTGAGGATAATCATATATCACTTTAATTGCATTATCTTCAGATAAAGTAGCGTAGGATGAATCATAAATCTGAAGATAAAAAAGTCTAAAAATAAATATTAAGCCTGTAGATATGATTATTAAATACAGTAGTAACCTTCTCATGAATCTTTTCTTCTAAATAATACTAAAACCAACATCGTCAGCACTATGGTGAATACACTGGAAAATAACGTTTTTTTTGCAATTATCAGTATATGAGAAAAGTTAAAAATTTCAAGTGAAAACAATATTAAATGATGTATTAGTACCATTAGAGTTACATATACCAATCTTTCACCAAAGCTTACGTTACCAAGTTTTACAGTTTGAAACTCATAACTCAATCCAAAGGCTGATCTTAAGATTACAGGTCTTATATAAGTTATCGTTAGACTAGCTGCCGCATGAATTCCACCAGAATCTCCGGCCATATCTATTAGAAGTCCTAAGAAGAAACTTAAAATTAAAAATAAGCTTCGGTTTATATTTATTGGGGCAAGTAATATAAAAATGATATAGAGATAAGGGTTAAGGTATCCCAAAAAATTGATATGATTTAAAACCAGAATCTGAACCAGAACCAATATCAAAAATCTACCGATATGTATTATTGTATTATTGTTCATTATCTACATCCAGTAAGTTTTGTATTTCTTCTTTTTCATTATTTTTTATAACATAGACAAACCCAAGGTCAGTCATGTCATTAAATAACTTAACATCTATGGTATAGTAGTTTTGACTTTGATCAAGCTCATAATCAAGTATTGTACCCACGGCTATACCTTTAGGAAAAATCGTCGATCTTCCATTGGTAATGATCGTATCACCAATCTTTAATAATGCTTGTCTGGGTATGGTTTCTAGTTGCACTACATTTGGGTCATTTCCATCCCATACCAATGAGCCATATTGATTAGATTTTTTTAAGCCCGCATTAATACTGGAGTTACTGTTCAGGATCGAAATTACCCTACTGTAACCCGCAGAAACATTTTCTACAATGCCTACAATACCTCGATCTGTAATTACACCCATATCCGGAAGAATACTATCTTTTCTTCCTTTGTTTAATAGTAGATAATTATCTCTCTTGCTATAGTCATTTCTATATACGTCTGCCTTGATAAATGTATATGGGGAAGGAAAGGAAATGGTATCAATTACTGAAGCCTTAGAAGTATCCTTGCCATAGGTGCTCAATAGGTTTCTTAACCTTTCATTTTCAGCTAGCAACCTTTCATTTTCAGATCTCAGTCCAAAGTATTGACTTACTGAATTTTGCCATCCGTATATACCTCCCGTAAGAAAATTAGTGGAGCTTATGAATTTACTTTTATGATAAGAATGAGACTGAATGGTAAATACTAATGATAAAAATAGAAGAAGCAGAAATAAAAGGGAATTCTTATTCCTAATTAAAAAGTTTATAATCTGCTGCATTCAGTACTATCTTTTTTAAGTCCGTAATCTTATTATAAAGTTTAGTTTGGTTAATAAACTAGATTTTGGTTAACGTTGATAAAGTAATTTAGGTATTTAACGCCACAACTATTTTATCAATACGCTTTTATATCGGGGTATGTTTTTTAATGTAATCCCCGTACCTCTTACAACAGCTCTCAAAGGATCTTCTGCAATGTATACAGGTAAATCTGTTTTTTGAGATAATCTTTTATCAAGGCCTCTAAGCATAGAGCCCCCACCAGCAAGATAAATACCAGTATTGTATATGTCTGCAGCAAGTTCAGGAGGGGTTTGTGATAAGGTTTCCATTACAGCATCTTCGATTCTTAAAATAGATTTGTCTAAAGCTTTAGCAATCTCTCTGTAAGTGATTTGCACTTGCTTCGGTTTTCCTGTAAGTAAGTCTCTCCCCTGCACATTCATTTCTTCTGGCGGAATTTCCAGGTCTTCAGTAGCAGAGCCTATTTGAATTTTTATTTTTTCAGCAGTTCTTTCACCAACATAAAGGTTATGCTGGGTTCTCATATAATAAATAATATCATTTGTGAAAACATCCCCTGCAATCTTCACAGATTTGTCACAAACAATTCCTCCTAAGGCAATTACTGCGATTTCTGTGGTACCACCACCGATATCAACAATCATATTTCCCTTAGGTTGCATAATATCAACACCGATACCTATGGCCGCAGCCATAGGTTCGTGTATTAGGTATACTTCTTTTCCATTTACACGCTCTGCACTTTCTTTAACGGCTCGCATCTCTACTTCTGTGATTCCTGAAGGGATACAAATTACCATTCTTAACGCCGGAGTAAAAAGTTTTTTCTTTAACGCAGGGATATCCTTGATAAACATACTTATCATTTTTTCACTGGCATCAAAATCTGCAATTACACCATCTTTTAAGGGTCTGATCGTTCTTATATTTTCGTGGGTTTTTCCTTGCATCATTGCCGCCTCTTTACCGGCAGCGATGATTTTGTTTGTCAATATATCCCGTGCTACTATTGACGGACTATCCACAACAACTTTGTCATTATGAATAATTAAGGTATTTGCAGTACCTAAGTCTATTGCAATTTCTTCGGTAAAGAAGTCAAAAAATCCCATAAAAGATGTTAAAAAAAGTTACAATTTGGTAAATGTAATAAATTAATGTTTAAAATGACGTGTTCCTGTCATAACCATTGCTAAACCGTGTTCATCACAGTAATCGATGCTCAATTGATCTTTGATTGAACCACCCGGTTGGATCACTGCTTTAATTCCTGCATTATCGGCTAACTCTACACAGTCAGGAAATGGGAAAAAGGCATCACTTGCCATTACAGCTCCTTGAAGATCAAATTTAAATGCGTTTGCTTTTTCAACAGATTGTCTTAAAGCATCTACTCTGGATGTTTGACCTGTTCCACTGGCAAGTAATTGTTTATTTTTAGCAAATACAATAGTATTTGATTTCGTATGCTTACATATTTTAGAGGCAAAAAGTAAATCTTCTATCTGAGCGTCAGTAGGAGCTACTTTAGTTACCGTATTTAAGTCTGCTCGGCTATCAGTTTTTAAATCTTTATCCTGAACTAAAGTACCATTGAGACAAGTTCTTACTTGTTTCTTAGGAAGCTCGATATCTTTTTGAATTAATAAAATTCGGTTTTTCTTTCCTTTTAATAATTCTAAAGCGTCAGAGGTATAAGAAGGGGCAATTACAACTTCACAAAACAATTGATGGATTTCTTCTGCTGTTGGTAAATCAATTTCTGCATTACTAATAAGGATACCGCCGAAAGCAGAAACAGGATCTCCGGCTAAAGCATCAACGTAAGCTTCTTTTACTGTATTTCGTTGTGCTAATCCACAAGCATTATTATGTTTTAGAATTGCAAATGTTGGAGCCTCTCCTTTAAATTCTTCCATTAGGTTAACCGCCGCGTCAACATCAAGAAGGTTATTGTAAGATAATTCTTTACCGTGGAGCTTTTCAAACATTGCCTCAAAATCACCAAAGAAATATCCTTGCTGATGAGGGTTTTCACCATATCTTAATTCCTGACCTTTAGGTTCACTAATTTTTAGTGCAGGAATCCTTTCATCTGTATTAAAATAGTTAAAGATTGCAGTGTCGTAGTTAGAAGACACGTTAAATGCCTTTGCAGCAAAACGTTTTCTTTGCTCAATTGATATCACACCGTTCCCTTCATTTAGGATGGAAAGAAACTCTCCGTAATCTTCCATGGAAGCAACACAGGTTACGTCAGCAAAATTCTTTGCAGCTGCTCTGATTAAAGAAATTCCTCCAATATCGATTTTTTCTATGATATCCTGCTGAGACGCTCCTGAAGCTACCGTTTTTTCAAAAGGATAAAGATCTACAATTACGATATCTATCTGTGGAATTTCATATTTAGCAAGTTCAGCTACATCACTTTCATTATTTTGGCGGTTAAGGATACCTCCAAAAACTTTAGGGTGAAGTGTTTTTACTCTTCCACCTAATATTGAAGGGTAGGAGGTCACATCCTCTACGGGTACTACCTCGATACCTAAATCTTTAATAAATTTTTCAGTTCCTCCTGTAGAATAAATAGTCACACCCAGCTCATCAAGTTTTTTTACAATTGGGGCTAGTCCATCTTTACTAAATACAGAAATTAACGCTGATTTTGCGGTTTTTGTGTTGTTCATGAGAAAGTTTAGTTGATAAAACGCAAAAGTAGCAATTTAGCAAGCAATTAGACAATGAATTAGAGTGAATTGTTTTATATATTTTGTAACAAAAATGTTAAGAGAACGTCCTATCTTTAAATGATTCAAAAATATCAGTATGCTTATCTATCTAAGGGTCCTTAAAGAAAGTTTTGCATTTGCAGTAAACGCACTAAGAAATAACAAGTTAAGAACCTTTTTGTCACTCCTTGGTGTAACCATAGGAATTTTTTCGATCATCGGGGTTTTAGCTGCGGTAGATTCTTTAGAAAAGGAAATTAAAGGAAGTTTAAGCTCACTTGATAATAGTACTATATATCTTACTAGACAATCTTTTGGTCCTACGCAGGTTCCGAGATGGAAAAGGGAACAATTTCCGGATGTTACCTATGATGAATTTCAAAATATTAAAAGAACTATTAATGATGCTGAAGCTATCAGCTTTGTGTTATTTGTAAATCCTGAAGTATTGAAGAGCGGGGATAATAGCATCAGTAATGTGAATGTCAACCCGGTTACTGATGATTACTATGATGTTGAAGAGCTTCAGGTAGTAAATGGTAGGTTTTTTAACGAACAGGAATCGGTTGCTGGGACACCTGTCATTGTGATAGGAGATGAAATAGCCAGAAGTCTATTTGGACCAAGAAATCCAATAGGTCAGCGTCTTCGTCTTTATGGTCAAAAATTTACTGTTATAGGTGTACTGAAGAAGGAGGGTTCTGGTCTTTTTGGCGGATCAAAGGATACAGCAGTGTATATACCTGTTAATATGGCCCGAAAGGTTTTTGGAGACAATAATAAATTTGCTTTACCCAGTATCATACTTAAGCCGGAATCAGATGTGGATAATGCACAATTTATTGCCAGTCTTAAACAAAAATTTAGAACTATGCGAGGGCTTAAGCCAGATGAGATA
>NZVW01000163.1 GCA_002697475.1 Aquimarina sp.
TACCCATCTCATAATCTGAAACCAAATCCTCAATACCTCTTAAATCTTTTACTGCCTGAGCAAAATAAGTTTTGTTATGCGTACCACTAACGGATAGCAATTCTTTAACTTCGCCTAAATGCTTAAAATAACCTGCTAAAATCTGATCAAAAAACAATAAATAAGCTTTTAATTGTTTTGCCTGAGATTTTCTTGCTACTGTAGCTCTGGCCGGTAGTCCTATTTGACTTATACCGTATGTATCCGGAAAATCATTTTGAATAGTAGTGTAAGCATTAGTTTTTAGATATTTTCCTCTAGGTATTTCCAGTTCTTTATCTTCTGAGGCTATTTGTTTTAATTCTAAATCCTCTTCCTTTAACTCCTCCAGATACTCGTCTACCTTAGTTTGATTAACATTAAGAGGCAGTAAACCCTTATTATAGTTAAAGACACTTTTATCACAGAGGTTTGGCTTTTCATAAGGATTTAGACAAATTATCCACTCGTTACCATCATCCTTACCCTCTCCACAATAGCCCAATGAAATATCTTTAATTTTTTGTATACCGGGAACATCCATGATAATACTCATGATATCAGAAAGTCTAATTTCACTCCTGAGGTCTGCTTCAATTAACTCTTTAGTATCAATAAAACCATTGTTTAATACTGGACCATCAAAGATTTCGAGTGAAGTATAACCTCTATCTAACATCTGTTTTAAGGAATAGAAATTTACCGTAGTTGAAAAGTAAGCCTCAATTGCTCGAAGCACTAAAGCATGTACCATTTCCTCATCTGCATTCTTTTCAACATTTATATCTGCACAAATCTTGATAGGAATTTTACTCACAGGTTTAATATCCACAAGATCTTCGCATAAATTACGATTAGCATTATACACCTTTCTAATTTCAGCTTTGACCTGATCAATCCCTTGTTCTGTTAGTTCTTCATAGTCTACATACAGATCATATAATCCTTTTAGTTGAAACTCCTTTTTCTTGCTCTGGGTTACACCTTCAAAATCCTTGATATTGTATGACAATACATCTTCATTGCAATTAGCGTAAACTGATTTTTTATGAATGGCAAGCCAACAGTTTTTGACTCCATCTATATCTATAAAAAGTTTTCTGTAGTCAAGTGCTGTAACCGGGCTTGAAGGCAATACATCAGACGCCTTATAGAACTGCTTATCGATACCCTTTTCCGGATCATCTGATGCTAACAAATTTTCAACTGGTAAATCAATTCGCATTCCCAGATCAGTAATGGCATAACTAACCATTTCAAGTATGGTTATACCCGGATCGTGGGCGTTGTAATCTGTCCAGATTTTGCTACCCAGTTCTTCTATATACTCAATTCCCTTTTCTCTTAAGTAAAAGAAATCAAGGTCATCTTTTGACGCTACCTTTTTAGGTATACTTATATGTTTATCTAATACTGGCATGTTTCTGCTTCTTCAATAGTTGTTTCCACACATTTTTTCACATCTGTACTAACAATGTGTTTTTTTGCTGAGACTAAAATATGTTTAGGACTACTAGGTGATAATACTTGCGCAAATTCTAATTTATTGAGGTAATCAGGGACGTTAGGGTTTTCAGGTACTTCTTCGCCTTCGGGATGTTTAGACATTTCAAGCTCTACGAGATAATCAACATAATTGAGCTTTTCTACATAATCAATTACTATACTTCGGTTCAATTCTATACCAAAAACTATTTCCTGTGAGGTGTCAAAAGCCCAAGGCGATAAAAATTTAACCAAATCTTCATTCAATTGTTTTTTATAAAAATTCTCGTCAAAACCTTCATAAAACTTAACACTTAACTTAATGACCACTTGCTCATAGAGAGGGTTGATTACATTTGCCTGCACGTGCATCGTATTAAGCTGATTGATATAATTCTTTATTTTGTTTAAAGTTGCCGTACTTAATCTTGGCTCGTATATATCAAATACATTTTTATCGACAATATCCGGTATGACTACAATGGTCACATCTCCAGGGGAAATAAATGAAGTGTTAGAAGTATGATTTAAACACTTAACTCTAAAAACTTCATTGAATTCCTGCATCACCAGATGTTCATAGTCCCATAGTGTTATAGCCCTATTCTTATGACGTAGTCTCTCACTTATCCTTCTATAGTATTCATCATCTGACTCTTCCGGTTTGCCACCAAAAGAATTAAATGGTTGTTCAACCTTCTTAATCTGTGGTACTCTATCAATTAATTTTGATATTGTACCGGCAGGAAGTCCATTTTGAAGATNGGATAACTCATTGTTATGATCTACAAATTGTGATAATACAGCCTGAGCTCTGACATCAATCACTTTACAAACAGCATCGTAGGATTTATGCATTTTAGCTCTAATCCATATTAATCCTTCGGTTAATCTGGTATTGGTTTTAGTAGCTTGTTTAGGAATACTAAACTTTACAATTCCTGACTTTAAAAAGTTGTCAATATTGTCTTTTAATAAATATTCTTCAAGATTTTTCCATTGGTTATCACAAAGTACAGACCATTCAATTTTTTGCTTACCCACAAATGATTCTGCAGATGGATTTTCGCTCCCTTCCAGAATTTGAATCAACAATGCAGCTTGTTGAGAAACTTCTGCCTCTGCCAATCCTATATAAAATTCTCCTCCGTGACAATAATCAGGAACCAACCAAGATTTAGTATCAGCTTGTTTACTGAGTACCGTATTAGTCTTTGCTATTTCTTTTAAATAAGAATGCTCTTTGTATTGCCCAAACGGATCTTCATGAAACAATTCTATTCTGTTATTTTCAAAAGCTGCCTTTGAATTATCCGTAAAACCTACAGTTTCTTCTGCTGTATAATCCAATGTAATAACGTCCGCAAAAGGCGTGTAAGGATCATTTGGTATTAAGGTATCATCATTATCACTAGACAACGCTAGCGTATAAATTCTGGGAAATAAAGAATGTAAAAAGGATTGATTAAGTGTAAGTCTAATTGGACCACTCTTGTCAAGTTCATAGTTTTTATCAAAAACTGAAA
This sequence comes from Aquimarina sp., assembly GCA_002697475.1. Classification (GTDB taxonomy): domain Bacteria; phylum Bacteroidota; class Bacteroidia; order Flavobacteriales; family Flavobacteriaceae; genus Aquimarina. The sequence continues at coordinate 3,030 of NZVW01000163.1, forward strand.
AACTCGTCTCAAATATATCGTCCTGATTGTTATCTGTAAATAATGTAATAAGATTAGGTTCCTGCACCCATTCTTCCTTATAAAAGACTGAAAGTTTAGCCTTAAAATAAGAGTCATTTTTTACTATAAGGTCATCGTCATTAGTGTTAAGAACTATATCTTTATTTTGTATTGCTTCACTTTTAGGAAGAATTTCCTTTGGATCTTCAGGCTGATTGGCAGTGAAGTCAACAGCGTCAACTACATCGAACATTCCATTAAAAAATCTATTCTTACTTGTTGACTCTAAATAAGATGATTTGTAAGCTTCATAATGATCCTTAAATGAGTCAGGCGTATTTTTCCAATCTATATTGACATTGATCGATTTCCACTTTTTCAAAAATACTTCGGGATAGTCAATCGTAAATGAAGAACCTTTAACAGGTTGGGTAGTAAAAGGGTAAAAGGGTTTTGCTGTATTTAATATTCCAGTATCACTATCCAGTTTCAGTGATGAAATATCCCGGACATCTAACCTCATATTTATAGTACTCACTTGTTTTCTTACCAGCTTTCTGAATAAATCGTGTCCTTTTTGATTTTCAGTATTAAATAAAAATCTGACTATAGGTTGACCAGTGCTAAAATGCTCTCCGTGTATCTCTTTGTCATAACTTACTACAGCAGGTGCATCCTTTGGAATTTGGAAAACAAGCTTTAAACGATCATTAAATATTCCTGTAGAATTATCAAAAGTGCTCCCATTAGCTCTGAAGGAAAGGTTTTGTTGTAGTTGAACCTCCTGGAACCAGCCATCTTCACTACTGTACTGCACAGAAACAACTTCCATTATATCGGCAACAGTAAAAACTTTATCAGGTAATCCAAGGTTTTCATTGAAGTTTATGGCTACTTCTATATTTCTTTCCCCTTCCTGTAAATTAAATAGAGGGGAACTTATAGCAAAACCTAATCTAGCATCAGGTAATTCTGTATATTTTTCTTCGTCTGAAGTATAGCCAAATGGTAACCAATAATTAGCATCATCAGGTAGGGCTTCTCCTAATCCATCAGAAGAATTAGCAATAGCGCTATACTTTATTTCACCTTTATAGATATCATTGTATACACTTTTTAGTTCGGCAACCTGAGCTTTATTCGCAATAAGTTCCTCTAGAGTTTCGTAAATTCTCTTATTGCCATTATTATCTTTGCCTCCGTCCAATTCTGTTCCCTGTGCTATTCTCTCTTCTAAACTCCTTTTAGCTAACTCAAATATTACGTGAGCCTGATCAGGGACAGCCGGAAGTTTCTGTATTTGTAAAACCTCTTTATAATAAAAGTCGAGATGTCGTTTTGTTAATTTATTAAATCTGGTTTTACTGAACTCTAAGAGTTTTAAAAAACAGATAAATAAAGTCATGTGAGGAGTAACATTATGATCTACCTCCAGATCTGAAATAATGTTATCTATATTTTCTTTGATNAGTTTATAAGACCGTTCTTTCCTTTTAGGAATATCGACTTCTGTTATCCCAAATTGATTGAAAAAATCCTGCCAATTCCCTGATGGAGATTGATCATTAGTAGTATCAAAGAAGTTTACACTTTTTGCAAAATTATACGTAAACAATATCCAATCAGAAATTTCAAGATCCTGAAGCAATAGGTTCTCGGGGCTCAACTGAACGTTGAAACGATCTTTCTGATCCGTTCCGTTTCTTTTGAAAATTATATTATCTGTATGTTTAGCGTCGTTACACATAAATAATTATTAGATCGTTAAATGTTAGTACCCTCTTCTTTGTAGAAAGGAAACACAACATTTCGTCTTGAGTTTGTACTTCTGATGATGTATTCAATTTTAACTAATAGCTTACCTTCCAGTTCATCACTTTCTGATATGTCTATTTTAAGTACTTCAATTCTGGCTTCATGATAAAGAATTGCAGTTCTGATCAACTCTGACACAAAGGTTTTCAATGTCAGGTCTAATGGTTTAAACAGGAGTTCATCAAGGTTACATCCATAGTTAGGAACCATTATTCTTTCTCCAAGTCTGGTAGTCAATAATATTTCTAAACTTTTCACAATATCCTCCTCATCAGAGGTCATCTTTACTTTATCACCTATTCGACTAAACTCTGGAGGAAACCCCCAACCTGTACCTAAAAAAGATTCTTTTATATCCATAATTAACCTCCTATTATTACTGTAGGACAACCTGCTACTATGGTTCCTCCGTGTGCTGTGGAGTCACCCATTCTGGCAGCGGGCATTCCTCCTATCATTACTGTACCTGATCCTATAACAATACTGTCCGGAGGTCCTACACAGGTAGCCATATCTCCTACTCTGGCAGCAGGCATTCCTCCTATTAAAACTGTTGGTTCTCCCGCAGGCATAATAGGGCCTCCAACGTGTGGAACTACTCCTGTTACCATAGGACATACATGCATATCTGTTATTCTTGCTGCTGGTGGCATATTATTCAGTTCTAGTTACTGGTTTATAGTTCTCTTTACCTATTCAAATATTAATCAGTTTATCTGTACTAATGATCCCTTTAGCGTTGCTATAGCACTTGAAGAAACTTCAATACCTGCTGAACCTTCAGCCTTTAATTCCGCATTAGCTTTAAGAATTATATTTGTTCCTTCGATATTAACATCTCCCGTTGCTTTGAGATTAATATCACTGGCACTTTCTATGACTATTCCATCACTACTAAGGGTAATCACATTGCTATTTTCATCTTCTACCACAATAGATCCCTGATCTTCATTTAATACCACTTTATTTCCATTAGGCGTCTCAATGGTTATAGAGTTTTTCTCATCATTAAAGATTAATTTCATTTCACTCCTAGTAACAAAACCTTTTTCATGGTTATCGTCACTAGCTACTAGCGGAGCTGGTTTAGCACTACTGTTAAGCATTCCAAGAACTACTGCATCATTGGGGTCTTCATTTATAAATCCCACAATTACCTCATCTGAAACCTCTGGTCTGAAAAAGGCTCCCCTATTATCTCCTGCATCTAAAGATGCCACTCTACACCATATACCTTGTTCTTCATTATTAATGATAGGGAGTTGTACTAAAATTCTATCTTCTCCATCAGGATCATCTTCTAGTTGACTTACAATTCCTATCTGTAGACCACAAATTCCTGATAGTAAGCCGGAAGCTGGTAGGGGATTAATATCATAAGTTTCAGAAAACCATTTAGGATCCATCCCAAACTGAGCATCAACTGTCCAGTTTCCTTCACCTATCTGGTGTTTTATTCCTGTTACGTAAATGTTACCACTAAAGCGATCTCCAACACCTTCTAGATTTAGTATAAGTCCNGGTTTTATGTTAGGAATACCCTGAAATTTTACTCTCCCTCTACTCTTAGACAGTTGTTGAAAAAGTAATTTGGCATCGCTCCAATCCTGCAATTCTGTTGTGGTTAATGATCCACCGTGGCGTAGTTCGAGATTTTGCAAACCTATGACTGATGACAGATCCGATGGGCTTAGATTACCATTTAAGGGTAATGCAGGATCATTTGATTCTGCTTCAACAATTTCCTGATCAGAAAAATTCCAACCATAGGAAGTTACTTTGTCCATCTGATTTCTGGCATCAATTTCTGCATCCAGATCCAGAATTGTAGCTCCAAAAGCAACTGTTTCAATAGCTTCAGAACTTAGATCAGGTTTAGCAATCGTGATTTTTCCATCATCGGCAAAACATAACTTACCGTTAGCCTGAGCTCTAGTCACCATAAAATCCCAATCAGATATATGGTATTGTATTAATTCTTTATGCTCAAAATTAGTGGCTTCAACCTCCTTGTCAATTCCGTAATTATCGATAATTTCTTCAATAATATCACTATCCTTTTTATCATAGTAATATTTGCTCTTTCGCCCTACGGTCAATTTTACTGCCTGATCTTTGCATTCTACTATCAGATAAGAACCATTATTTCTGATTTTAATATTATGCTTAATTACTATTCCTTTAAAAACAGTTTCTTCATCTGAATGGTAACCTGCTGTGATCTCTATTTCTGCTCCAGGAATTAACAACTCCTCATTACTCAAGGCAAAATCTCTTTCAGAAGGTGTTCCATCTGCAATAATTAACTTTGCTGTAGGAATTCTATTTACTTCTTTATCGACTGCAATAGATTTAACCTGATAAACTTTAGAAAGCTCCTCACCATTTACAATAACTTTAAACGTTACTAAATCTGCGCTTTTTGAGGTTTGTATTACACTTCCTTCTGCCATGATTATGAAGTTTTTTCAATTGGTGGAAAGAATATTTCGGTTCCAACTTCCAGTTTTCTGAAAGAGGTTAACTGATTTACTTTAGCAACTTCTAAATAGTATTTAGAATCTCCGTAAACTCTATGCGTCATTAAGGGTAAGGTATCACCTTCTTTTACAATTCTTAAATGGGTTAGATCCGGAGACTGGTTATTTTCCTTTGCTACTCTTAAATCATCCTCTACGAATCCCTGAAATTTAGCTTTAGCTACCGCTCTGATCGGAGTACCATCTGGTTTAAAAAGTTTAAACTCTATGCTCATCTCCTTGAGGCTTCCTTTAAATAAGAGAGTCCCCCAGGAAATCATTAAGTAGTTAGGCTTATGTTCATCTCCGTTATAGTCCAGAATAACTTTTTTGAACTTTTCGATATCATCTATTACCCCTTCACCTTCGTCCTTAAAAACTTTGTCATCTGAACTACTATTAGGATCAGTTCCATAATGAACGATTACACCTGTTCTGTCAAACAAGAACTCAAGCTCTAAATCTTCCGGAAGCTTTTTGTTAAACTTAGGTGCCAGATCACTGGTTCCTGATGCCTGATCTTCATTTTGTTCAATTTTATAGTTGAAGGTATATTTCTCAGGGTTTACCAATGTGGTAAACTCGCCATCACCTATCTTATCATTAAACTGAGGATCACTATAGGCTACTACCTTAAGCTTTTTTAATTCGCCATTACTCATTAGACTATCGTTCTGTTTGTTTTGCTATTATATCCATAACCTGTTCTACACATTCCGCAATAATCATCTCTTTTTTTAGACCTGATGAACCGGAAGAACTGGTATTTTTCTGTTCATTATCTACATTGATTTTGATATGCAGTTCTTTAATTTCTATTGCTCCCATATGAATTATGAAATGGTGTTATAATAGTTATACACGAGTTCTATAGTTTCGATCACTATTTTACTTTCTTCAGCATTAAAATCTGCAATAGACCACTTAACCGGATAAGCATGAACCACGTTCCATGAAAGTAAGGGTTCATGCTTTTCGTTAAGCAATTTGACCATTAGGTCTATTGGTTTAAAATTGAAATTTTCAACGGCGTCTTTGCACCACTCAATTACCTTTGAATCTACCAGAAGTCCTCTTTTAAGAACCAAATTTGGATACTTAGTTCTTACCGGGATTTTATGTTTAAATCTATTTTCACCTCCTTCTGCTACATCTTCAGTTTCTATATCCACAGAAAGACCTGATACGGATTGAAACTGATGATCAGATTCACTAGCGGTAAGGCCCGTAAATTCTACACTAAAATGAAAACCAACTGGTGGATAATATGTGGCCATTAAGAAGCTATTTTAAGACTATTAATTGCAAATTCAGCAGATTCAATTGCTATTTCGTTACCATCAGCTTTAAGATCAGTTGACTGAATCTTTAATAGCCAGGCGTCTTCAGCTTCCCAGGTTACTACTGGTTCGTGTTTTTCATCAAGTAAGCTAATTGTTAGAGTGCTTCTATATTTTTCTTCACCTTCCTGAAAGAACACATTCTTTTTCCACATATCAAAGAACTGTCCTTTTGTAGAAACGAAGGTTCCTCTCTTGATGGAGATGTTTGCGAATTTGGTCATCCCAGGCTGTTTTTTCTTGAAATAATCATTATCTGCCCCTCCTCTATATTCTATAACTTCTGTCTCAAAATCCAGACCTGAAACCTCTGTGCAATTCAATTCTGTATCACCTCCTATGGTAACCTTAAAGTGAAACTTGGGTAATGGATATTCTGCCATGATTTCTATTTTTTTTAGAGCTCTATGCCGGATTGCTTTTCGTATAAGCAAAGAGCTATCGATTAATATTTTATTAGTTTATTTAAAAAGAGTGATTAAGCTTCCTGCATTTTGTGAGAGAACTTAAGGATAATGAATTCCGCTGGTCTTACAACTGCCATTCCTATTTCTATGATCATATTACCCTCAAGGATATCATCTGCAGTCATCGTTTCTCCAAGTCCCACATTAACATAAAATGCTTTATCCGGTGTTGGTCCCGCAAGCGCTCCTGCTCTCCACTGAAGTGTAAGAAAGTTATTTATCATAGCTTTTACTCTTACCCAGGTATTCTTATCATTAGGTTCAAAGACAAATTGCTCGGTTGCTTTTTTGATAGATTCTTCTGCCATATTAAAGAATCTTCTTACCGGAACATATCTCCACTCTTTATCATTACCTGCAAGCGTTCTGGCTCCCCATACAAGAGTTCCTTTACCGGTAAACGTCCTGATCGCATTAATGGACTTTCCTGTAGTATGTACATTGAGATCCATCTGCTCCTCATGTGAAATTTGAACTGATGGTTTTATAACATAGTTTAACCCTACATTTGCCGGTGCTTTCCATACTCCTCTATCATTATCTACACGAGCATAAACTCCTGCCATAGCTGCACTAGGAGATAACTTAATAGGGATAAGACCTATTTCCGCCTTCACTCTATTGTATAGAATATTATTGGACGTTGATAAAGAATTTAGCTTAACCGTTGAAGACGATCCCCCTGATGCAGGTAAAGCATCAATTAAAAGTTTTAATTCATCTGTAGCAATAATGGCATCAATTTTTGCTTTTAAAGCATCTGCTGGCGCGTCAGTTGAATGAACACCTAACGCATCATATAATCCAGGCTGATTTACAGCTATTTCATTTTCTATCTTAGATTGTGTATCATCTTCGTTTAACCTGTCGATACTTTTATTAAGATCTAAAACAGTTTGTTCCAGAACATCCGTGATCCAGGTATCCAAGTCATTGGCTTCTGCATCAGCACTACCACCATTGCGCGCTATATTTAATGCTGAATTCAGATTATTTGATAACCCGTTTATATAACTTATAATTTCATTGATCTTACTCTTTAGATCAGGTATAAGAGCTACTGCCTCAGGATCACCTGCAGCATTACTTACATCCGTTTCTAATGTATTTAAATCTGCGATTAAGGAATCTAAAGCGGTTGTATCTATACCATCAGAAATGTTTTGCACTGACTGCTTAACATTTACCGGAGCGGTGGTACTTTCTGTTACATCAATTTGACTTTCATCATACGCATAGTCAAGAATTGTTTGAAGATATGGATAGTATACTGCCCCATATTTTAAATAATCCTTTTCCAGATTTGTGCCATCTCTTACTGCAGCATCAGGATCCACATCATCGTTACTATCGTTTGTATATTCTTCATCAGAATAAGTATCAAGAATAGTAAATCGATCCTGAAGTTCATTACATTGAATCAATGCATTTTTATAAAGACTATAAAAATCGTTGTCACTTATTAAAGATGTGGCATCCGGAAATACAAGTAATGTAGGCTCATCTACTTTACGGATTTTAGCTAAACCATCGTTAAGCCTGAAAAACTCTACTAAATTTGCCGGTGCAGGAAGATTACTGTCATATTGACCTACGGATACGATGTAACAAGGTCCTCCTCCATTAGCAAAATAAATCTGCATGGAATAATACATCAGGAAAGGCGATTTATTCGCATCTGATGGAGGTGTTGCAGAAATTACCCCGTCAACAACATTGATAACAATGTCTGTTTCTGGTTTAGCACTTCCAAAATACGTTTCATACTCCAACATAGAGGTTATTCTTGTAGGAATGTTAGCTAAATCTCCTTCTGCCTTTTTAGTTGCTTTTTCGGTATATCCTATAAAAGCCGGAATCGCAGTCTCAACTTGGGCTATGGAAGGAGGAAACTTAACGATCTCCTCGATATAAACCCCTGGTGTTTTGTACGTAGTCGCCATAATTTTAAATTGTTTTTAAATAAAAATTTCAGAATATGTGGTTGTTATATTTGTGTTTTGATCTGTCTCTCTCTTAATCCTATCTGCAGTTGGATTAGGAAAATGATATTTTTCGATATCAGACGGTAATGGAGGAATAATATCATC
>NZVW01000164.1 GCA_002697475.1 Aquimarina sp.
TTGCATATGGAGCATTTAGGCAGGATGTACGAAGAAGGATATGCTGACATTTCAGGACCTTTTGGTGATGATGGAGATATAAGAGGCATAACTATTTATAATGTCCCAACTCTAAAAATGGCAGACAGCCTTGCTAATATGGATCCCTCAGTACAGGCTGGGAGATTAACTATTGAGATACATCCATGGTGGGCAGCAAAAGGTTTCCCACTTCGATAATATAGTTTATTCTTTTACTTCAAGGTTCTGTTTTAGTTCATTACCATACTGATCAATAACAGTAATACTATGTTGTCCAGGTTTTGGTAAAACAGGCATTTCATGATATTGTTTGGTACTACCTAAGTATTGACTATCCAGATACCAATGCACAGTAGTTTCTGGATTGGTATGTGCTATTCTAAGAATAACTTCATTAGTGTTGCCATCAAAATCTTTAGGATGGTACACTGCAGCCTTACTTTTTGGAAATATAAAATCCATTCGGTTTTCATTTATGTCCAGACAATCCTTCCTATATGGTGGTAATGGCCGATAATCCGAGTTACTGTTCTTATAAAAATACGCCTGTAAAGGTGGTAGCACAAACCACGTCTTTTGAATCATTTTAGCCACCTCCTCACAAGAAGAGTTAACACGCCATTGCTCTGTACTATCCAGATGAATTAATTGATGATATGCGCAAGGTTTTTGATCTCCCTGAATACTTGCCACATATACTGAAGACCTGGGACAATTAGATCCGGGTAAGGTTCCGCTAACAGCACAAACCTCAATTTCTTCAAGATCATCAAAGGGTGTTGAAAACCATTTAGACCTAGGCAACAGATTAAAAACATCAAAAAGAACCGGAGCTGCAGCATTAAGACCTGTCAATTCCGGTCGTCCTTCCCCATCTGCATTACCCAACCATATTCCTACTACATAATTTTTATCCACTCCGATAGCCCAGGCATCCCGGTTTCCAAAACTGGTACCTGTTTTCCAGGCCACCTCTCTGGAAGAGTCATAAAATTCCCATGCCTCATCACCTTCGGGTCTGTTTACTTCTTTCATGGCTTCAAAAGTGAGCCATATACTTCCGGCGCTCAAAATTGTCTTGTCCTTTCTTTTATCTCCTAAGTTTACTTTTTCATTCTTTAACAAAGATGGATTTGCGAATTCGTTACTATAATATTCGCTAGAGGTTTCCATAAAATGGTTTAAGGTTGAAGACATTCCTGCATAAGTCTTACATAAATCCCAAAGACTTCCTTCTGCTCCACCTACAATTAAGGATAACCCATAATGATCCGCACTATATTTGATACCATTGATGTGGAATGCTCTAAGCTCATCCCGAAAACGCTGTAAACCATATTGCTGTAATAATCTAACCGCAGGTATATTAAGTGATCGAGCTAAAGCCCTATTTGCAGGAACGGCACCACTGTAAGATTCATCAAAATTTTCTGGAGTATAACCTGCTATTACAGTAGGTACATCCGCAACCAGTTGTTTTGGAAAAAGCTCCCCCTTATCCATTAATGCTGCATATAATAAAGGTTTCAGGGTGCTCCCTGTACTTCTTGAAGCCTGTATGATATCTACATCCTTTTCGTGATTCTTATCTGTTGGGGCATTGCCTACATAACTGAGTACCTTTTTTGTTTTAACGTCTAATACCAGGACTGCAAGATTATGTACTTGATTCTGTACCTGCATATTATAATGCTGTCTTACAACTTCATTAATCTGATTTTGGAGTTTATGATTGATAGAAGTTCGCAAACGTCTCCCTCTATTTTCTTTAGATAAGAACTGTAAAGCATGAGGGGCCATTTGAGGCAGCTCATAGGGTTTGCCTGGTAACGCTTCTGCGATTGCTAATTGATAGGTAAGTTGATCAATTACACCTTCATCAAAAAGTGTCTTCAATAGTCTATTTCTTTTTTGTCTTAGCTTTTCCTGATTCTTGCCTGGATATATAAGTGCCGGCGCATTAGGCAGTACAGCCAAGGTAGCGTTCTCTGCCCAGGATAGCTGATGAGCTGATAAACCAAAATATCTCCATGCAGCCATGTCAAGTCCCACGACGTTGCCCCCATAAGGTGCATGAGAGGCATAGAGTTTTAGGATTTCCTCTTTTGAAAAACGTAATTCTAATCGGGTAGCCAATATCAATTCCTTTACTTTTTCCAGATAAGTTCTTTCCTTGTTTTTTCTGGATAATCGAATCACCTGTTGAGTAATTGTACTTCCTCCTCTTACAACTTTACCAGCCTGAAAATTGTCAATTAATGCTTCAGCCATAGCGACCGGATTAAAACCGGGATGTCGATAAAACTGCTGATCCTCAAAAGCAAGAATACACTTCTTAAATTTATAAGGAACACTATCAATGTTTGGAAAGCGCCATTGACCGTCTGCTGCAATACTTGCTCCTAATAACTCCCCTTCTGAAGCTTCTATAACAGTAGCAGTGGGATCTTTAAAAAGTTGATTTGGTAACGAAAAGTAATACCAGACAAAAAGAATCAATACTATGGAAACTCTAATAGGATTTGATTTTATATATGCTATTACTCTTTTAAACCACAAAGTGTTTCGGTTTTATAGTGTTAACTTACTGAATATCTTTTATTTCGATTTACTGTAAATCATATTACTTATTACTTGTCAAAACTAATTTATTTTAAATATAATATTTATAGACAGTAAAATTTCCTTAAATTCAACATCTCTTAACTCCTAAAATTGAAGGTTTTAAACCTTTGTAAAGTCTAGAATTCCCCAATTTACTCTTTTAGCCTAAACAAATTAAGTTATGCAACTAAGAAGGTTATAGCAAAATAGGAGAATTGGATCAAAAAATCATTATTTTATTAGCATTATTCTTTCATATCTCTGTCTTTACACAAGAGTATGATGAAGAATCAAAAACAGACAACTTAGATTACCTTCTAAAGATGTCTAACAGCTCCATGATCCAAAATGAAATGGTGGAGGCATTGGAATATGCCTATAAAGCAGCAACCTATTCCCATCAATTAGAAAGCAATTATTACCTTTCTTACTCCTATTTAACCATTGGAAATATTCAGTATAAAATCCTTGATTATGAGAATTCTAAAAGGAATATGTTTAAAACATTAGATTATGCTGAACTTTCTGAATCTCAGGAAATGCTACCCTATATCCTGCAATCTCTGGGAAATCTATACTATGAATCAGATCGCGATTATGAAAATGCGCTGATGTATTACAAAAGGGGATTAGCGTATGCCAGAGATAAGGTTCCTGAAAAAAATCTACTAATTCCATTATATAATATTGCCTGGACATATATGGATTTAAATAGATATGAAGAAGCTTATCCTTATTTAATAGAAGCTGAAAAGATTAGTCAGGCCACTCCTGATGATGAAAAAACAGATTTCAGTTCTAATTACCTACTTAATGCAAGAAAGAACGTACATGATGGTAATATCAAAAAAGCCAAGGAATATTTTGATAAAACTTATAAGGCCTTAATAACTTATGAGAAGAACTGGATCAAAGGAATGAGCTATTTTTATGAATACAGGTCTCAGATGTATGAAAAGATTGGTGATCATGAAAATGCCTTAGCAGATCAAAAAAAATTTTATAAAAATGAGCTCAAAGTTTTTGAAAATGCCAGATTAAAAAGTGAAGAAATATCGGTCATAAGATCAAAGTTAGATCGATACGAACAGGAGTTAGAGGCATCTATTAGGGAAAAAGAATTACTACAAAACATACAGCGAAATAATATTACTATAATCTATATATCACTCTTAGTTCTTTTATTACTGATTATTGCTGTATTTTTTTACTACAGATCCTATAAATCCAAGAAGTTGTCTAATGAAATTCTAGAATCAAAAAACTTACAATTACTTGAAGCTAAAACAAAGGAAGAAAAATTAAGTAAAGTAAAGTCTCAGTTTATTTCAACTATTACCCATGAGTTAAGAACCCCCCTTTATGGTATTATAGGGATATCTGCAATTTTATCTGATAATAAAAGAAGATCAGAGAAGGACAGAAAACTTCTAAGTTCCTTAAAATTTTCTGCAGATTATCTTTTAGATTTAGTAAATAAAGTTTTAAAGATCAGTAAGTTGGATTCTGAAAAATCAGAAAAAACAGTACTTACTCCTACCCCGACCAACCTGTTTTCGCTCTGCGAAAACATAATTGAATCCTTTGAATATCAAGCCAAACAAAAGGGCAATAAACTTTCTTTGAATTTTGATGCTACAATTCCTCATCAATTGGAGATTGACACCCTGCGTCTATCTGAAATTCTAATAAATCTAATTGGTAATGGGAATAAGTTTACAGATCAGGGAGATATATCACTGGAGGTTGAGATGAAACAACAAACAGAAAATGACGCTTTAGTATATTTTGAAGTTTCAGATACAGGAATTGGTATACCTGAAGATCAAAAAGATATTATTTTTGAAGAATTTACTCAGATAGGCAGCGTTTATGACAATAAACAAGGTACAGGATTAGGATTATCTATAGTAAAAAATCTAATCCATATCATGGGCAGTGAAATCCATTTTGACAGTGAAAAAGGAAAGGGATCTAAGTTTTACTTTACCCTTAAATTCTTGATAAGTAATAGTTTGTCAAAATTCGCCTCTTCTGATTGTTTGAATGCATTAACGGAAACATTGCCTTCTGCAAGAATACTTGTTGCTGAAGATAACAAAATAAATCAGCTCGTCACTCAAAACCTTCTTGCTAATATCAACTGTAAATCTACTATTGTAGAGAATGGTATCGAAGCGGTGAACCTTGTTAAAGAACAGGATTTTGACCTTATTCTTATGGATATTAATATGCCCATAATGGATGGTATGAAAGCCACTCAAAAGATCAGAACTTTCAACAAATCAATACCTATTATTGCTCTTACCGCTGCAGAAATAGAAGAGGTAGAAAAAGCCTGTAAAGAAGTAGGTGTAACCGATTTATTGAACAAACCACTGACCAAGCTGGATCTTAAAGATGCCATACACAGAAATCTAAGACGCAATCAAGAGAAGGCCGATGTTTAGCTTAGGACTAAACCAATATCTATGAACTACTATCTAAGTATTATACCTGAATCGATCTGCCCTCAGTTTGCTTATTGCCCCTAGAATCTAAGTAAAAATCAATTTGCCCCATATACACTCCACTTTTACCACATTGATTGATTAAAACTTTATTTCCTGCTGCGTTATCTACCAGCTCAGGTTTAGGCAGGAGAGTATGTGTATGGCCTCCAATAATTAAATCTATATCCTTTGTTTTCCTGGCTAAAGTAAGATCGCAAACTTTGTCCGGATTATCATAGCTGTAACCAATATGCGAAAGACATATGATAATATCACATTGCTCATATTCCTTCAAAACTCTTACGGTCTCTTCAGCGATTTCTATAGGGTTAAGATATTTAGTTTCTTTGTATAGATTTTGATTTACCAAGCCTTGAAGTTCAACACCTAGTCCAAATACTCCTATCTTAACCTCATCTTTAACTATAACTTTATACGGTTTAACATAGCCGTCCAGAACGGTATTTTTAAAATCATAGTTAGCAGAAACGAATTCAAAATTTGCATTAGGTAGCTGTCCAAACAAACCTTCGATGCCGTTATCAAAATCGTGATTTCCTATAGTAGCGATGTCATATCCCAGTTTGGACATTAATTTAAATTCCAGTTCTCCACCATAGTAATTGAAATAGGGAGTGCCCTGAAAAATGTCCCCTGCATCTAATAAGATTGTATTTGGGTTTTCCTTGCGTATTTGCTCTATCAAGGTTGCTCGGCGAGCAAACCCACCCAGTCCCGGATACTTGTAATGATTAGCAGGCAGTGGATCTATCTGACTGTGCACATCATTAGTATGTAAAATTGTTATTTTCTTGGTTTCAGGTTTAGCACAAGACCAAAGCCCAAAACTTGAAACACCAGACAAAGCCGCTGCTGAAGCCATCTGCTGAATAAAGGTTCTTCTACTCTGCATAACTCATTCTTTTATCCAATTCAACTTTAAGTGTATCTACCCTTTTAAAGTAATCGATCAAAGCATTCCTCAATTTATAATCTGTCTTATACAATTCAACCGGATTATTGAAAAAATTCATATTATCACCTCCTTGTTGTAAATAATCTGTGGTAAGCACCAAATAAGTCCTATTCTTATCCAACTCTTTTCCGTCAATCTGAGAGCTAACAACTTTTTTACTCTTTTTATCTATAAGAATTTTTATGTTCGCCACAGGGTGTGCAGATTTTGCTTCTATCAAATAAGATAACATTTCCTGTACTTTATCATAACTCAATTCTGCTACCACCAATTCATTTTCAAAGGGCATTAATTCGAAAGCGGTTCTTGCTGTTACACCTCCTTTAAGAATTGGCGCTCGCATACCCCCTTTGTTCAGTAATACAAAATCTATTTTTTTTTGATTTTTTTTCTCAAAATAAGATTGCGTTTGCTCTAAGGCGATATCCGCCATCAGATTACCCAATGAACTTTCTAACTCTCCGTCACTTTTTACAAAATTCATTGGTGCAATAGCCAGTACAGAGTCTAATGTGCTATTAAGATGCTCTCTGTACGGTTTTATAAACTCATCGATGGATGCATTATCCACTATTGTTGAATCAACCTTGTGCTCTACTCCCACAATTTTGGAAGTAGTTGGTCTTTCCTTCTTACAGCCGATGATTACAGCTGAAAGCAAAATAAAAGCATATCTAAAAATAAACCTTTTCATAGGATTGCTACATTTTTGCAATGGTAAGTAATTTAATATTACTATACGGTTAATTATTTGATAACCTCAACCCACTTACCTTTTGTTCTTACTACATATTCATTATCGTACATTGCTTCACACTGAATTCCAGGTAAATAATATTTACCCAAATAAGAAGCATTTAATAGTAAAGTAACTGTTTTACTTTCTCTTGGTTTAAGATCAAAATAAAAATTAACCCTGTCATCTCTGATATCAGTATGAGTTACACTATTCGCTTTAAAAGATCCAAAGTCCGTAAACCTTGTGTTTACTACTTCCCATCCCGAAGGAAATATTTCAGTTAGCGCTACGTCTTTTATTTCGTTTCCGCTGGTATTGGTAATAGTTACTTGAGCTACAAAGTCGGTACCTTGATTAAGTGTATTGACATCTACAATTTTTCCATCTCTGGTTTTATAATCAACTACCGCTCTGAAATTACTTTGCACCACTCTTTCCTCACCTACAGGAAGAATTCCTGAGGTAGCCAACTGGATAAATACCGTATTATCTCTATTATTTTTTAATGAAAGTGAATTAGACTTGTTAATTTTTACCTGACCCGAGGTAGCTAATGCCTTATCGGTATTGGCTGATTTATTGTTTCCATTTAGTGTATAGGAAACATTAACCCCTTTACCGCCTACATACTCTGCAAATTTAGCCATTGCTATTAATGCATATGAAGTTGTCTGAGTACTATACCAGTTCTTTGAAGATAAATCATTGGCAATATCCTTAGCAACTTGCTGCGCCTTAACTTTTTCATCTAAAAGCACTAAAGTTTCCAGGGCCATAGCTCTGTTTCTTGTCACAGAACCGTAAGTATAATAACTGTATTTTCTAGGCACAAAATCTATATTGGCTGTTGCCAGCAGCTTATCTGCAGCACTTTTCTGACCGGCGAGACCGTAAGCAGAGGCTAATCTTAGTTTAGCATCATTCGATAAATCTCTTGTCTCTCTCAATCTATTCATAGAAGCTAAATCCGGAGATCCCGCTAGAGCCAATGTATACAGCCTGTACGCTTGAGCCAGATCATCTCCTCCACTTCTCCAGCGTTTAGCTGCTTGTTGTTGGTATGTAATCCAGCTACTCTTAAATCCAATTGGTAATACGTAACCCTTTTTATTAGCCTCCAATAAAAAGTGCCCTGCATAAGAGGTTCCCCAATCATTTGTATTGCTATATCCTGGCCAGTAAGATAGTCCTCCGTCAGGTTGCATGAATCGCTTCAACCTTTGTATAGCTCCTTCAATATTTCGCTGAATTTTTTGCTTCCTTTCAGAAGAAAGTGTAAAAACATCATCCAAAAACAATTGTGGGAAGGCAGCTGAAGTCGTTTGTTCAACACATCCGTGAGGATATCTGATCAAATAATCCAATCTGCTTTCAAAATTCATTGGCGGCAGGGAAGAAAATTCAATAGTAGCATAATTACTTCCATCAATACCAAAAGCCTCAAAATTAATTTCCTGCTGGCTATTAGGCTCTAATACAATAGAGGTAACTTCTGTCGTTACAGGATTAGGATTTACTATGTTAATAGGAACATTATAGGAAGCCTTTTCTCCATTACCACTAGCGACTACTTCAATATCAGTCATAGAGGCTCCGTCGATCACCTCAATTTCAAAATATACCATTTTTTCATCAGGGCTATCAAAAGACACAGCTTTGCTTGTCTCGCCTATGACGGTAAATCCTTTATTGGGTTTTAAAGTCACATTAACATTCCTCACTTTATTTTCCATTGCGAAAACCGTAACCGGAATCGTAACTTTTTCTCCAGGAGTAATTTTTCTAGGAACTGAGGATAATACCATTAATGGCTTACGTACAGGGGTAGTTTTGTCTGCACTACCATAAGCAGCTTTGTCTGCGTCAGCGGCAACAACCATTGTACGTACTGAACCTATATATTTTGGAATGTCAATTTTATGCGATTGTGTTTCACCCTTTTTCAACTCAAATGGGCCTTTATACACCACCATAGGCTTGAATCGATTTGCCTTTTTAGCTTTGCTACCCCCGGCTTCTGCATCTCCACCAATAGAAAACACCTGACCAATACTACCCCCATATGCTCCTATCACATCATCATATATATCCCAGGTTTTTACTCCTAGTGCTTCTCTGGCATAAAAAGTACTCCAGGGATTAGGTGTGCTAAATCTGGTTAAGTCTAAAAGACCTTCATCTACAATAGCTATAGAATACGTCATTGGCTTGCCATTTTGCTCGCTGACCTTAACTGTAATTGTTTCTTCTGGTTTAAGAACATCAGGCATGGCAATTTTGGGTTGAATTTTAGTTTGTGGATCTTCCACAGCAATAGGCATAACCCCATATAATCTTATGGGTAAATCATTAAGTGTGGAAGCATGGGGTTGTAACAAGGTAATATGTATATACACATTAGGTGTATACAAAGCATCTACATTCAATTCAAATTTAGTTTCCCCTTTTTGAGGAATCACCCATTGTGAGTATAATACTTCTGTTCCATTTTCAACTGTAACGAGAGCTCTGCCCCCCTCACTGGAAGGAAAAGTAACGATTGCCTTTTCTCCTACGTTATACGTTTTTTTATCTGTTGAGAACAGTAACATTGTTGCCGCTGAAGGGTCATTTTTTCTGGACTTACCAGCCCATCCCGGCCAATCAATATAAATTGTTTTTCCAGTAGCGTGTCCACCGTTAGGATCAACAACTCGTACTAAATACCTACCCCATTCAGGATATTTCAATTCAAAATCAAAACTGGACTTGCCATCAGCTCCCGTAGATACCTTTGTAGTATACACCTGATCTCTGTATGAGCTTCGGTTGTATGAAGACAAGTTATCCTCTGAAGTATCCCACCACCATCTCCAGTTTACTTTATAGACAAAAACTTCAAGATTTTTAGCAGCCTTTGGGTTACCTTTCGCATCAACTGATACTATTTCAAATGTATGTTTGGTGTCTGTTAATAGCATACCTCTGGCTTTATCTCCCTTAGGAGCATTAAGACCTATATACGTATTGTAAGGAGAAAAGTCCTTAGTGACGACATCTGTACTGAAATCTCCTCCGTTTTCATAAACCTTAGTAATAAATGCTGCCTTAAGCATTCCTCCTGCTTGATTTTGAAGTTGAGATTTTATGCTGAAGTTCGCTGTACCTTCTGCAGTAAGCTGACCATCGAATACCTGTTGCTCTTCTGTATTAAAATTTCTTGAAGGATCATCAAAAGAATATCCTGGGTAACTTGTAAAACTAGTGTTCTTAGGTGAGAACCTTACATTGATATCAGCTTTAAGGTTTCTTGCTATTGCACCGTGTAACCAATTGGCCTGTAAACTCCCCGAATTGTTCCTTCCTATTCCTAAAACTTCATCATCAAAATTAACTTTGATCTTTAATCGATTAGGCTTTATGGTTTCAATCTTTAGCACTTTTGTAAAACTCGCTCCCCCTACATTTACTTTTGCCTGCCAATTCCCTGTGGGGGCTTCGTCTGATGTAGTAACAACAAACTTGTAAACATTGTTTAATCCTTCTGTTTTAGTTTCTTGGTATACAGTTTTGCCATAGGGATCTTTTAATTCAAACTTTATCGGGTGTCCACCAGGTAGCTTATTGGCTTTGTCATTAAGCATAAAAGATAAAAATAAAGTATCCCCAGGTCTCCATACACCCCTTTCACCATATAGAAATCCTTTAATTCCTTTTTGAAGCTTGACTCCTGAAACGTCAAATTTACTAACAGATAATGCATTACCATCGCCAAGCTTAACATAACTCTGCTGACTTCCTAATTCAGCTATAGCAAAGTAAGCCTGACCATCTGAGTCAAATCCAGAAATTCCTTCAGCATCAGTAGTTGCTGATCCTATTTCTTGTTGCTGATAATTATAAAAAGTAACCTTAACATTAGGTAACGGATTTGTAGTTATAATATCATTAACCGCAACCATATAGGAGTTATTTAACCCCTTTTTTACTGTAATCCCCAGATTAGAAGCCAATACATTAGCCGCCACTTTCTTATTTCTATAGAATGAATTATCGCAAGGATTATCTCTCTCGCTCCAATCATAATCATAGTAATATTCATCATCATAATAATATTCTGCACTATCCCAATAACTACTTTCCGGGGCCTCTTCATCATAATTCTCTACCAATTCTGTTACAGGAGTATCATCTAACGCCTCTCCTTCACATTTATAAAGAGAAAAAGCCTTTCCGAAGCTAAGTTCCACCCTATAAATTGCTCCCGGATCCGGATCTATTAACTTTTTAAGATCAATAGCAAATGCATTCCACTTGCTTAAATTTAAAGAAGGGTTTTCCTTAAAGTTTATAAGTTTTCTAGCCACGGGTCTAGCTACAGAACGTAAGTTGCTACTTCCTCCCAAATCATTGGTCTGAAGAAATTGAAGTATGTTATTTTGATAAACTTTTATGACTTTAACCTCAACTGCTTTCAAATTAACAGCCTCAAAATTAAATTTAAGATTATCAGATGAAGGAAGAATAACACCACTTTGAAGAAGTCTTATTTCAGGTTTGGGTTGTTGAAATGCTACCGTCTCGGTGTATACATTTTTAAGTTTATATCCTTCTGTGGATTGTATTCCTTCAAAAACAGTTACGTCCAGTGATCCTTTTAATTCATTTTTAGGGTACACCTTCAATACATTACCATCTACGGTGTATTTAAGATTTTTAGTCTCTGCTATGGTAACTAGTCCATTAAAATTCTGATTCTTTTTTAAAGGGTCGGAAAAGTTAATTTCCAGATATTGACTTTCCAGATTAGAAACGGATACACTTAAAACAGTAAAATTATTTTTACCTGGTATGAATAATGTGTTTTCTCCTTCAGTTTCAATACCCATATCCTTTCCTGACCATTGTACTAAAACTTCAGAATTATCTTCATATCTTTTTATACTATCAATCCTAAAACTAAATTGTCTGGCCATTTCATTAACCTGACTAAAATTGATGCTTACATCCTTTCCTTTTTGCGTAGCCCTAATCAATTTTTTAGCAGTCTCAGGCTTCATTTTATCACTCGCGGTAATCGTTCCATCGATATATTGCCAGTCTTTATTGTAGGATTGGAGGCTTTCAGTAAGCACAGAGAATTGCTGCTTTAATGTTTTAATAGTGAATATGAACTCCTCATCCAGATCATCATTTAATTCTTCAACTATCTTTTCCAGATCCAGTGTAAATGTATATGCCGTGTCTTCATCAAATGATTCAAGCGGTTGAAAAGCGATGGTTCTGTTATTGATGGCTACTACTTTTCCTTTAACTCCAGGCGATACAGATAGTAATTTGGCAGATAATTCCTGATTATCGTTCCATCCCTGTACCGGATTTTGCAATACAACATAAACATTATCATATACTGAAATAGTTCCTGAAGACACATCGGATATATAATCCTGATATTTATTAAGTTCAGAAGCATTTGCTTTTTCAATGTCCTGATCGGATTTGTCCTTACAACCTATTACTAAAAAAAATAAAACAAGGGTCTTGAATATCGAAGATAATCGCATAAAAGAAAAGGTTTAGTTGATTTTATAAATGTACTATTTTTTTAAGGTGGATTACAAGATTTTTAATTCTTTGTCTTGTTATATTAATTATAAAAGGCCTTCTGGCTCACAGAAACTAATTATTGCTTTGTGAATAATTTTCCTATATTGCAACCAATAACATTACTAACCGATAAGAATGAAAAACTTACTATTCTGCGCAGCCTTTTCTATCGCTTTATTTTCTTGCTCATCAAATGTTGATTTAGCTATTGATAATCCAACCGAATTTCCTGTAGAAGTAACCATTGATACTCTGAGAGTGGAGGTTCCTGCAAAACAAGTCGTTTGGGTTGAAATGGGTAAAGGTGAACATAAAGTTACTTTGGCTAATGACAGCATTATTTCATTCAACTTCACGGACGATCTGTATATGCTAAACCCTACACAGACTAAATATTTAGTCTCTGAGCAATATTATGGACCTCCTGCATTTCAAGCTAGCTATAATCACGTTTTACCTAATAAAACCATTGAATTTTTGGGTACTGAAATAGAAGGAAACTACAAAACAATATCTGATGTTATTAATAAAGTTTCCTGGGACTATGGCCCAAGAGAGTCATTACCTGAAATGATCCAGGTGGATAGCGATGAGATGTATACGGTATTATTAAAAGTTTCCGATCCTTATGAAATTATGGAGCAATATATGAATAGTGCTCCCGAGGAGGAAGTAATGGAAACAGAGAATCCTTAATTTCTAAGCGTTTTAGAAATCATTCTTTTTAAAAATTTATTTTATACTCATCATTATGGGTAAACACATAGGATTACATTGCACGTGGGATATTTATGGAGGAGATAGTACTAAATTATCTTATGTTCCTTTTATTAGTAAAGTACTTCATAACACTATTGATAACCTGAACTTAAAGAAGATAGAAGCATCTTTCAAACAGTTTGACCCTATTGGTGTAACTGGTTTTATCTTACTTGAAGAAAGCCATATCAGCATTCATACATGGCCTGAGCACGGATTTGCAGCTGTAGATGTATTTTCTTGCAATGATTTTGATGTAGATTTAGTTTCTACTTATCTATCAGAGATATTAGAGGCGGACCGCGTAGAAACTAATGTAATAAAAAGAGGTGTGCTTCCTAAGAAAGCTACATTATCCATTAACGAAGAAAGTGAGACATAAACTCACAATCATCTGTAATTATTTCTGAATCCTGAGCCCTTACATTTAATGCGGAAGGCGTATCACCCACCAAGATCATACCTGTCTGGTAAAAATAGTTCTCCTTATCTTTTGCTAAGGGACAAAACTCCTGATAAATCTTTTGTTGATTACCATAATCTCCTTTTGAAGTGACGACTTTAGAGGTCTTTATTTCAATATTTTCTCCTAATCTACCATATATGGGTTTTACTACATAATTTGAAGTAGATGGTTGACTCTCGTAAGTTTTAGCAATAATATCATTAGGAAAATTTTGAGTAATGTATGCTAAGAAGCGCTTATTCTGCCATATGGTGGTATATGCAGGGTTTAAAACAATACTTAAATCTTTGGTGATAATAGAAGATAATGTTCTGGCTAATTCAGGTTCTTCATGAATAATCCAATCCCAAGGAAAAATTTTAAAAAACACATCTACTGGTTGATACTCTCCATCGATCTCATAAAATATACCTTCTTCAGCAGAAAACACAACCTTTTCCAGATCCAGATAAAAAGGATAAAACCCTGATTTATATGCGCTATCTGTGATGCAATTTGCATTTAAAACATCCTCATTATATCCTAAGGTTGATGCCAAAAAACTAGGGTTCTCAAATGGAATATGACCCTTAATTGCAGTAAAAACCTTTTCTATGTCGGTAGTAAAATTATTAAACTGTCTGTAACCAGAGCCTAATTGCTCTAATTGTAAAGGCTGCCAGAAGAGTGTTTCAGGCAAAGTACTACAAGTGTCTGCATTGAACTCAATAATCTTAGGATTGGTTCGATCAAAACCTCCATTAATATCAAATCTACCATACAAAAACGGATGCTTATCTCTTTGTTGCCAACTGTGGTAAATACAATTGTGAAAAGAATCAGGTATGCCTAAAAGGTGAAGTTGATTTCTATTGATAATTTGATGAGTAGCGTCAACAAATAGTTGATACCCCTCCTTGGATAGGTTAACGAACCTATCTAATTCAAAATTATAAATCTCAAGTAATTCTTCTGAGAAATAGTCTTCATCAATAAACCAATGAAGCTTATGAGGTAGATTTTTCTTTTTAAGACGCTTAACCTCTTTAAACCTACTATCCTCCAAAAGATCTGAAAGATCTTGACTTACCATAACCAGTTGATCTTGATCCAGGAACCGTTACTCTTCTTGAAATCGCAGAGCTTTTCAAATCATTTTTTAAAGAATTTGATTTGTCAAAAGCACTTGTGGTTTTATAATTAGAAGCATTAGGAGTCACACTACCCAAACTTCTATTAAAGAAAGATCCAGCCAATGAGTATAAGAGTACACTTCTCAATCCAGAATGTCTGTAACTACTTTCATCCCCTTCTTTCATTTTTCTTAATGACAGTGTATCTGTCTGACCTTCTAAGGTATGGACAATAGCAATTGATTCATCTTTTTTATCGATAATTCTTTCATCAATAATCTTATATTGATCTCCGGGTTCTACTTCTTCAACCTCAGTTATAACACCCTTAGTAGACTCATAAACAGTTTTTTCATTAGCATCTACAATTCTTGGAGATCCATCTCCACCGCAACTCTGAAGAGCCACTGCAATAGATACCCCTCCCAGAAGTGTCATTAATTTAGATAAAGTAAGGGCGTTTCTAATAATTTTCTTCATATTTGAAGTTTTGGTTGAATTAGTTTTTCCAAACATAGATAAAAAAACATGAAAAAAAAAATAATACTCCCTATAGCTGTGTTCATTGCAGGACTTTGCTCTATAGTGTACGAATTGCTCATAAGCACTACAGCAACTTACTTTCTGGGAGATGGTGTTAGACAGTTTTCATTGATCATTGGCGTCTATCTGTTTTCGATGGGGATTGGCGCTTATCTTTCTAAATTTATAAAAGATAGATCTCTATTATTTTTTATTATCGTCGAATACATTCTTGGTTTTATTGGAGGGATATCTGTTCCCTTACTCTATTTTCTTTTTATACAAGTCGACCCTTTAACCTTACAAATTCTTGTATTATCGACAATATTTGTAATAGGACTCCTTACAGGTATGGAGGTTCCCTTACTTACCTTTTCATTTAACAGTGTAGATTTTAAAAATGATCTTTCCAACGTGCTTTCATTGGATTATATCGGTGGATTAATTGCTACCCTTATATTCCCTTTTTTACTACTACCATTTGTAGGTTTGTTTTACTCTTCCGTAATTTTTGGAATGGTGAATCTTATTTTAGGAATCGTTTTAAATCTAGTCTATTTTAAAAAAGAGATCAAAAGTCTAGTTTTAGGAAGCATTGCATTGATTAGCCTTTTATGTCTGGTTATCTATGGAGGGACCTTACTACATATCTGGGATCAAAAAATTTACAAACAACCCATTGTAGAAATGGTTCAAACCCCTTATCAAAAAATTGTTTTGACTAAAAAACAAAATGACATTCGCTTGTACTTAAACAGGGTTATACAATTTTCATCAGCAGATGAACATCGCTATCATGAAAGCCTGGTTCATATACCCTTTTCTCTCCATCCTAATCCACAGCGCATATTAATTTTAGGCGGCGGCGAAAATCTAGCTAGCCGGGAAGCTCTAAAGAATCCATCGGTTCTACAAATTGATGTAGTGGATATTGATAGTACTATGTTTCATTTAGCCAAGACCAATCGATTTTTAAAAGAGATTAACCAAGATGCTGCTTCAAACCCTAAAGTTAATCTGATTAGTCAGGATGCCTTTACCTTTCTTTTTGCCAACGAAGACAAATATGATGTAATCATTTCTGATCTTCCTGATCCCACGACAGAAGCAATAGCAAGATTATATAGCAAGCAATTCTTTTTAATGGCAAAAAGAAATCTTACTAAAAAAGGTGTTTTTGTTACCCAATCCGGCGAAATATACTTTTCTAACACTGTTTTTAGTTGTATAAAAAATACGTTAAACGAAGTTTTTAATGACGTAAAGCCCTATCATACTTACATTCCATCTTTTGGCGATTGGGGGTTTATTGTTGCAAAAAATTCTGACTTTTCACCAAGTGATCTTCATTCGTTACCTACAGAACTTACTTATCTGGATAATGAACAAGCCCGTCAATCGTTCAAACTGCCAAAAGATATAACGATTGCTAAAACAAAAATAAACACGCTCGATCACCCTGTAATTCTGGATTATTTTATAGAAGATTGGAGTAAGTGGAAGTCGGATTTTTTAACCAATACTAAGTAAAAGTGTCTATTCTTTATAAATGCCTATTGTCAACTCTCCTTCAGCATTCATAGCTGCTCTATACATCCCGGGAGTATTGAATTCCATGGAAACATTACCTCGATAATCAATAGCAATTATACCTCCAGTACCTCCGAGTTCAGTAAGCTTTTTCTGTATTACCTGGTCGGTTGCCTCCTTTAGAGAGACTTCCTTATACTCCATCATCGCGGAAATATCGTGTGCAACCATCCCCCTGATAAAATACTCTCCCCATCCGGTACTTGAAACTGCACACGTAGCATTATTTGCATAGGTCCCTGCTCCAATTATCGGAGAATCACCTATACGGTTCCATTTTTTATTCGTCATACCGCCAGTGGATGTTCCGGCAGCCAGATTTCCATTTTTATCCAAAGCTACACAACCTACAGTACCGTATTTAGAATCTTTAATCGTTGGATCATAAAAAGAAGCTGTAGATTTCTCCTTTTCTTTTACCTGTTCCAATGCCTTAAATCTATCTTCTGTATAAAAGTATTGAGATTCCACGATCTCCAGATTCCTTTCCTTTGCGAATTGTTCTGCTCCTTTACCTGAAAGCAGTACGTGTGGAGAATTAAGCATTACTTCCATGGCAAGATTAATAGGATTTTTTACAACTGTAACTCCTGCAACCGCACCAGCATTTAAATTACTACCATCCATTATGGAAGCGTCCAGTTCGTTAGTTCCTGCATTTGTAAAAACAGCTCCCTTTCCTGCATTAAACAGCGGAGAGTTTTCTAAGACATTAATCGTTTTCTGAACAGCTTCAAGGCTTGTACCTCCATTTTTTAAAATCTCATGTCCTACAGCAATAGCCTCCTTTAATTTTGTCTTATAGGCTTCTTCCTTTTCCGGAGTCATATTTTCTTTTAGAATAGTGCCTGCTCCTCCATGAATTACAATTCCAAAAGTTGGTTCATTTTGCTCAGACTTTTTTTCTCTGGTGGGCTGGTCAACTTTTGCTTCATTCTTTGGATTGTTATTACAAGCTATGCAACTAATTATTAAAGCTAGTGAAAAGAGGAGTTTTTTCATTTTCTTGTGTGTTTGAGTTTGTTATCAGGGCTTAAAATAATCTACTAATGCAATCGTACCCTGAAAAAATCTAAAGGTTAAATGTAAAACTTTTCCATCACTATCTTCCACCATAAAAGATTTATTTAACTCAAAATCAAATGGCTGTGATTTCCCTCCNTCAATTGCAATATTGTCTGCAATCAGACTTAATCCGGTATCATTTGTATTGAATGGTCTAAAATCCCCCATGAATCCCGCTATTGATCCTGCTTTGTTAATGATTAATGAACCCCCTCTGTTTTGCTCTTCAAGGACTATCGCAATATCATCTTTAGGATTTATATCCCTCAAGATTACGGCCGGGTAATCAGGATTAGCAACCAGAACAGTATATTCCCTTTTGACTCTCATCACGAAATGAGCTAAACCGTTCTCATCTGTTACCCCTTCTAAGTAAGTAGAATTAGAAGCTATTAAAACGATTTTAGCATCTTTAACCGTCACATTTTTATCATTTATAAGCTTTATACTAAATATAAAGGGTTTTGGACTCATCAGGTTAGTAAGCTTAGACCATCTTTTAGCAAAAAAGCTCTGATCATTATTAAGTTTTTTCTGTATCAGACTAGCTAACTCTTCAGGAGTTCTTTCCTTTAAACTAATGTATCCAATAGTCTTCAGTATTCCAGGGATTTCTGTATCGTCAAATCGGGCAGGCAAAATATACTCTCTACTTTCTTGAAAAGCCCTTGCTTGCATAGAAACCCTCTCGTGATTAGTCCACAATTTTTTATTATAAAATTTTGAAATAAACATTACCGTATATCTTGCTTTGTTTTGGTAAATATCCATTAGATAGTCATACAGATTTTTACCCCAAAGATTGGTCTCCTCAAAGGCATCATAAAAGACCGTAATATTCTTACTCCGCAGATGATGCGCTACCTCTTCCACATATCGCCTATCCTCTCCTGCAAAGGATAAAGCTATATCATAATCAAAACCATTATTTTTCATCACTGACCTCTTTCTCTTTTTTAAAATTACTGACATATCACTGCTATTATTTCCTTACTACAAAATTACTTTCTTTATTTGGAAATATTCCACTTTTATATGGAATTATTCCAACAAAAGTTTTACTTTTAAACCGTATAATTCTTACAAAAAACTGATTTACAATTACTTAATATTAAGCATATGTTTCCTAAAAATCATGTAAAAGGAAGAGGAGCACAAGAACAGATTCATAACAGATTTGAAAAAAATAATTATGAAGTATCTAATGAGTTTTTGGACCATTTAAATAATGAAGGTGAGTCAATTAACCAGCCTAAAACTGTTTTTATTGAAACTTTTCCTAAAACGATAGTAAATAAAGTAGACAGTCCTGATGTAGGCATGAACTATTCTCTAAATCCATATCAGGGATGTGAGCATGGTTGTGTGTACTGCTATGCAAGAAACTCACATGAGTATTGGGGATATGGAGCAGGAATGGATTTTGAAACTAAAATAATGGTGAAAAAAAATGCTCCGGATCTTTTAGAAAAAAAACTTAAAAGTAAAAGCTGGTTGGCTGAACCTATCGTTTTATCCGGCAACACAGATTGCTATCAGCCTATTGAGAAAGAATTGCGGATAACCCGAAATCTATTGTCGGTATTTTTAAAATATAAACATCCCGTAGGTATCATTACTAAAAACGCCCTGATCCAGAGAGATATTGA
The DNA here is from genome assembly GCA_002697475.1 of Aquimarina sp. Taxonomy (GTDB): domain Bacteria; phylum Bacteroidota; class Bacteroidia; order Flavobacteriales; family Flavobacteriaceae; genus Aquimarina. The sequence goes on from NZVW01000164.1 coordinate 19,582, forward strand.
TATTTTAGAAGACCTTGCCAGAGATAGTCTGGTGAGAGTTATAATTTCCGTTACATCATTGTCGGAAAGTACCCGACGTTTGTTAGAACCAAGAACCGCAAGTGTAACCAAAAAGCTTCAAACTATAGAAAATTTAAGCGCTAAGGGCATACCTGTGAGTATTATGATGGCGCCGATAATACCCTCATTAAATAGTCATGAAATTCTTGATCTAGCCAGAGAAACATCTAGTAGAGGAGCCTTATCCATAGGCTATACTATTGTTCGTCTTAATGGAGCCATAGACAAAATATTTACACGTTGGTTAGAAACATCCATGCCGGATAAAAAGGATCGTATTTTGAATCAAATAAAACAATGCCACAATGGTAATCTAAATGATAACGAATTTGGCCGAAGAATGAAAGGTGAAGGACACATTTCTGATCAAATTAGTCAATTGTTTATAATAGCCAGAAAAAAATACTTTAACCATAAGCTGGTTCCTGAACTCAATTGTAGTCTCCATAAAAATCATAAAGACGATCAATTAAGCTTGTTTTGAATTTTTTTATCCTATTTTTGAAATGCATTCGTACCCATTCTTTGTATGAAGATTAGGATAATAACTTTACTTCTTCACTTTTTTCTGTTTCAGGTAACCATGGGACAGGTAGAAGATATTATCTCCAATAAAACCTCTGACGATATCTTAAACGAGATCAACAATACGGATCTAAGTAACGTTGATGAAATCATTTCGCTAAGCAATATTCTTTATAACCTGGCTTATAAAAGTGAAGATCATAGTAATATGATAACAGCTTTAATCTACCTAAGTTCTTCCAATTTAAGGAAAGGGAATGGTAAAGTAGCAATAGACTATCTGGACTCTGCGCTATTGATAGCAAAAGAATATGAAGAGGCGGATCGTTATTTACGTGTTTTAAATTATAAAGGAAATCATTATTTTGATCTCGAAGAATATGACAAGTCTGCATCAGTATACCAACAAGTCCTTGAACTGGCAAAAAAAGAAAACCTCAAGGAGTCTGTCATTGTGGCTAACGCCAATCTTGCTTTAGTGAAATTAAGAGCGGGAGATCCGCTTAATGCCCTTGAAGACCTTCGACTAAGCAAAAGACTGGTCGCAGAGAGTTTTAAAGACAACCCTATAGGTGTCAAATACAATCATGCTTTACTCAATGCCAGAATGAGCGAGGCATTTATAATGACAAATCAATTAGACTCTGCCCTAATATACAATGACAAAGGTATGGCAATAGCAGAGGAGATTAATCTTAAAAATGTAAAAATTGATCTCTTAATGCACAGGGGATTATTGTACAAAGAAAAAGGAAATCCAGATAAAGCTCTTGATTTTTTCTATGAAGCTAAGCAACTATCTGAAGACACAAATGATGTAGTTTTTCTAGGTAAAATTTTGAACTTTATTGGGGATAACATACTGTACAAACAACAACAGAAAGATGCCATTGAAGTTTTAACTGAAGCAGAACAAATTCTTAGTGCCAATTATCCTAATTCAGATGAATTAAGCAACTCATACAAGCTATTAGCACAAGCGTATAAAGAAATTGATNATCCAGAAAAATCAAATTCTTATTATGAATTATATGCAGAGAGTCTGGATAGAAAATCAAAAAAGAAATCATTGGCCAGTAGAAAGCTTCAGGATGTTGTAATATCAAAATATAAAAATGAAATAACCGATTTAGAGTCTCAGACGGAAAAACAAGAGGGTCAGCTAGCTATGTCTCATATCATCATAATTTCCTCTACAGGAGCTTTAGTTGTGTTACTGATTCTATTTCAAATGTATAACTATAAAAATAAAAAACGTTTTAAAGAACTTATACTAAAGGTAGAGCAATCAAATTTTAATGAAGAAAATAATGAAATTTTGATCGGTTATGATAGCACTAAAAATACCGAACTTGACATTAACGAGGATTTACAGCATCAAATTTTAAATGGTTTAAAAAAGCTTGAGGCTAATGAATATTACTTGAAACAAGAGTGTAACCTCCATAATGTCTCAAAAAAAATTAACACTAATACCACCTATGTATCTAAAGTAATTAATCATTTTTATAACAAGAACTTCAATACCTATATAAATGATTTAAGGATTCAATATGCCATTGTACGTCTTAAAGAAGACTCTAAATTTAGATCTTACTCCATCAAGTCTATAGCCGAAGAAGTTGGTTATAAAAGTGCTGATTCTTTTACAAAATACTTTAAGCAGCATACCGGTCTACTTCCTTCTTTCTACATAAAAAGATTAAAAACTACCGCTTTTCAAACCAGTTAGTGATTGTTATACTGAATATCCGCAATAAACAATCAATAATTTGATTATCAATCAATTAAAACTTAAATTGACACCCCTTTTTCTTTAAAATAGGTTTCTTATTCTTGCTTATATGTAAAAAAAAGAGGTACTTAGTGTTGAATTCAAATCAATCTAAAAAACAAAATGATAACTCTTGTAAAAATTATACTGGAAGTAATTATAAACTGTATCACTATGGCAGCAGATTTTTTTGTAAATCTGGTCAGTTAGTTAAGGAAAATCAATCAAATGACAAACAGTTTAAA
>NZVW01000165.1 GCA_002697475.1 Aquimarina sp.
ATTTCAAAATATCTATAAGTGCTACAAAATTTATAGTAAGAACTGGCTTTGTTTTAAGCTACTTCGTGTCCCAGGGAAGCCTCATATATACTGAACCACTCCTCATCTGACAATTCAATATTCAAAGAAGTTAAGGCCGCTTCAATTCTTTGTATTTTGGTTGAACCAATCACCGGAAGAATAGCAGATGGGTGTTTCAAAATCCATGCAATAATGATTTGGTCCCTGCCTGCTTTATATTTATCCGAAAGCTTGTTTAATACCTTATTAATCCTCTTTACTTGTTCTGATGGATGTTGCGTAAAGAATTGCCCTCCGGCTAATGTAGAATAGGCCATTGGCTTAATATTTTTAAGCAAACACTGATCTAATGTTCCATCTGTAAAAGGATTTAATTGTAATGGAGAAACTTCAATTTGGTTGGTGCATAATGGAAAATGTGCGTCTAATACTTCTAGCTGAGATGTCGTAAAGTTAGAAACTCCAAAGTGCAATACTTTTCCACTCTTCTGTAATTCTTCAAAAGCTTCTGCGATTTCCTGAGGATGCATAAGTGGTGAAGGTCTATGAATCAATAGAAGGTCAATATAATCCGTATTTAAGTTGAGTAAGGAATTTTCAACGGACTTTATAATATGCTGTTTTGAGGTATTGTAAGACTTAAGATTATGTTCGGGTCTGTTTGGAGCTACTAATTGAATTCCACACTTAGTAATGAATTGCATCTTATCTCTAAGACTTCCTGAGTTTTTTAGAGCCTTACCGAATAGGATCTCGGTAGTGTAATGCCCATAAATATCCGCATGATCAAACGAAGTGACACCTATATCAACGCATCTATTAATAAGCTCAAGTACATCCTTTTCGTTTAATTTAGCTCCCCATTCACCCCAGTTCATGCAACCAGCTACAATACGAGAAAATTTAGGTCCTGATTTTGATATTTGTACCTTCATAAATAAATCAATAAGTAATGGCCTCATATATTACTCTCTGAATCTCAGAGCGTATATCGTTAGAAATCAATTTCCTATTAGCAGAATCCGGATAGGTTCGATTACTTAAGAACACATAAATAATTTCTTCTTCAGGGTCTGCCCAGGTAAATGTTCCTGTAAAACCACTATGTCCAAAACTAGTCATAGAGATACACCCACAGGTAGGGCCTACATCGCCCAATTGTGGCTTGTCAAATCCTACTCCACGTCTAACATCATCATCACAATAATAACACGTATTAAATTCAGAAAGTGTATTGCCACTTATGTACTTTTTACCTCCGTAATAACCATTATTTAAATACATCTGCATGATCTTTGCTACGTCATTAGCATTAGCAAATAAACCAGCGTGTCCTCCTATTCCACCAAACATTGCCGCTCCCTGATCATGAACATAACCATGTACCACTTCTTTACGGAAAGCCTGATCATTTTCTGTCGGCACTATACGCGCCTTGTCAAATTTATTTAATGGCAAATAACCTGTATTACTGGCTCCTAAAGATCGATAGAAATGTTGTTGTGTTAGATTATCAAGATTATCCTCGTAATGTTGCTCTATAAAAGCTTTAAGCAAATAATAAGGTAAATCACTATACTTATAACTCAATCTATCTCTTAACTCACTATCCCTGATTTTTAGCATTAGAGAATCCTTCATATCCGATCTGAGATACAAATTATCAGTTACCTGAATATTAAAATCATTTGATGGCTTTTTTCTATAGTATTCCGTACTAGGTTGTGTAGTAACTGAATCTAAAGTTTGAAGATAAAAAGGAATCCAAGCACGTAATCTGGCATAATGAGATAACATAGCTTTAAGATCAATATCCTCTTTATTTGATCCTTTATAAGACGGTAGCATTTCTCCAACCTTGGAGTCCAGAGTAACTATTCCACTATCTCTTAATTCCATAATTAAGGGTAGTGTAGCCAATATCTTAGTTAAGGAAGCAAGATCATATATATCGCTACTTTTGACTTTATTTACTTTATCATAAGTATGATAGCCATAATTTTTGTTAAAAATTACTTTTCCTTTTCTGGCAATAAGCAACTGAAGCCCTGGTGTCATTTCATCTTTTAAAGCTATATCCACTATAGAATCTACTCGTTTTAATTTATACGAGTTTACACCTACACTTTCTGGAAGACCATAAGATAATCTTTTTAAAGATCTGGTTTCATAACCGGTACCTACAGGAAAATCAGCACCTAAACTCACCGGAAGATGGCCTTTTGCTTCAACCGCACCAAACAATAATTGCGCAGCTTTTTCTTGTGCAATAGTACTATTTTGATACGCCATTAAAATACCTTCAAAATTAGTTGTAGACTTTAGGTCCAGCATTGCATAAGGTCTGGTAAAAACAGATAAAATTGTAGGATTTAAACGTGCTATCTCGTATAACCAAACTAATTCCTTATCCTGAAATTTATAATCTTTCCAAGGATTAGCGTTTGACTTATGATAACCAACTATAACATAGTTATAACTCTTAAGTTTTTCTAAAATATCGCTCAGCTTGTCCCCCTTAACCCAATCAACTTTAGTGTATAAGTTTAATGCATCATAAAACGCCTGTCCGGAATCATCGCCCAGAGAAACGTATGCAATATTTTTGATATCAAGATTTTTTACCGGTAGTATTGCCCTATCGTTTTTTATCAATGTCATCGAGTTTTCAATCAACTCGTGATATAAAATATCATTTTGAATGCTATTAAGCTCTTCGTACAAATAGGGAAGTTGAACGGGCTTATACTTATTTAATCCCACTTTATACTTGGCGTATAATATCTTTTTAACAGAGTGACTTAAACGTTTTTCAGTAATAGTGCCGTCATAATAGGCAGCTGCAATTTTTTCAATAGCTAAAGGCACGTTTTCCGATATGAGCAAAACATCATTCCCTGCTAAAAAAGCAGCTAAATCTATATCTCCTGGTTCTTTAAAATTAGATGCTCCTTTCATGTTTAAGGCATCTGTAAAAATTAAACCATTGAAATTAAGACTATCCTTTAATAGATTAGTCACAATATTTTTTGAGATTGATGAAGGATAGTCAGACTTCGGTTCTAAGCTAGGGATATTAAGATGAGCAACCATAACACTTGAAAGCCCTTCTTTAATTAATTCCTTATATGGATATAATTCTACACTATCAATACGAGCTGCGTTAAACTCTACCGTAGGTAAGGTTTTATGAGAGTCGCTATCTGTATCTCCATGTCCCGGGAAATGTTTTGCATTAGCTAAAACTCCCTCAGATTGCATGCCTTTCATGAAAGCCAAAGCCTTTTGGGTAACATTTTCCCTATCCTCACCAAAAGAGCGATTACCAATAATAGGGTTTTTAGGATTTGTATTAATATCTACAACCGGAGCAAAATTAAAATGTACTCCTAAGCGCTTACAGTGCTTACCTATCTGTTTTCCGGTCCTTTCGATAAGTTTATTATCTGATATCGCTCCAAGTGTCATATTCCACGGGAATGCATACGTAGAATCCAATCTCATAGCAAGCCCCCACTCCGCATCCATACCTACTAAGAGAGGAACTTTAGATAACTCCTGAAACTTATTATTTATCTTAGCCTGACGGTAAGGACCTCCTTTAGAAAATATGATTCCACCTATGTGATGGTATTGAATGAGATCATTAACCTTTTGAATCTCCTTATCTGACCAGGAGGAAAAGGCATCCACCATAAAGAGCTGGCCAATTTTTTCCTTAAGACTCATCTGGTTGTATATACTATCCACCCAGCTCTTCTGAGCTTCAAAATCTTTAACTATAAGAGGATTAGCTTCCTGACTAAAGGAAGATAATGTAAATAAAAAAAATAAAATTAAGGTAAAACTCTTCTGAATATACACTAAACACTAATTTAAAAATCTACTGTGCCAACTGTCATGGGCAGGCACTTCCCAACTTGTTTTGTACTCTGCAATATTAGTCACCAAATTATTAAATACAATTGTATTAGGAGATACAGATTTATTCTTTGCCATTTTTTTGAACTCCAATAAAGGTTTGTAGGCCACAAACTCTCCCTGCTTAAATGACACATTCATTTTATCCATCAAATCCACATTGTAGTCTTGTTCCATCTGTTGTATAAATCGAACAGAAGCGTCTATAGAACATCCTGTTGCCTGATTTAAATTTTGATCTAGCGCTATGATTATAAATCTTTTATATCGTAGATCATAACCTGCCTTTAAATCGGCACCGTGTGCGGTCCAGTCTGTAATAAAAGTATCTAATTTTCCCTCTATCTCTTTTATCTCATCCTCAGTAAAAGATCTATTGGCCTGATAGATCCAAATACGCGAACTATCCGGCAAATCCTTAAAATCTACTAACATTGCTAAATTTTTATGCTAAAGTAAAAAAACAAAAATTTTATGGTGAAAAAAAAGAGTTAATATACTCTATCAACTCTTTTTTATTATTCCTATTGTCTGAAGATTTATAAATCTTTTGCATTTGCAATAAGCTCAGCAATATCGAGCACTTTTATCTCATCTTCCTTTTCTTTGTTTTTAACTCCGTCAGTCATCATAGTGTTACAGAAAGGACATCCTGCAGCAATAATCTCAGGTTTTGTTTCAATAGCTTGCTCTGTTCTTTCAATATTCACGTCTTTATTTCCTGGTTCAGGTTCTTTGAACATCTGTGCTCCACCTGCTCCACAACATAGTCCATTTTTTCTGCATTTTTTCATTTCTACGAGTTCTGCCTCGAGTTTTTTTAACAAATCTCTTGGGGCCTCATAGACATTATTTGCTCTTCCTAAATAACAGGGATCATGAAATGTAATTCTCTTTCCTTTAAACTTACCTCCTTCAACAGTAAGCCTTCCGTCATCTAGTAGAGACTTCAGAAACTGAGTGTGATGCATTACTTCATACTCACCACCCAATGACGGGTACTCGTTTTTAAGTGTATTAAAACAATGAGGACAGGCGGTAACCACTTTCTTTATTTCGTATGCATTCATAACTTCTATATTTGTTACGGCCTGCATCTGAAACAGAAATTCGTTTCCAGCTCTTTTAGCTGGGTCTCCTGTACAGCTCTCTTCAGTTCCTAAAACAGCGAAGTCTACTTTAGCATTATGTAAAAGTTTAACAAAAGCCTTTGTGATCTTTTTTGCTCTATCGTCAAAACTTCCAGCACATCCAACCCAAAATAAAACTTCAGGCTTTTTACCTTCTGCCATATACTCTGCCATTGTAGGCACTTTGATTGCTTCACTCATAGTATTATAAAACTCTTATTTATTACTTTTTTAAAATAAAAAATTAATCATGTTTACCATCATCAAACACTTCAATAGTTACAACTCTTTCTACAAGTTCAGTAAATTTACCTGTATAGCGGGTTGCTTTAACCAAGTGATTATCTATCCAATGGTAATTCCCTCCTCTGGGTTTGCCCATAAGAATGCTGTGATATTTAAACCCGTGTTTATCTAACCATTTTTCAGTCACCTCCCTATGGTCTTCAGTACGAGAGGTAAAAAAACAAATGACATGTCCCTCATCGTACCATTTATTTACAGTATCCAATGCGTCAGGAAAGGGTTCGCATGTTTCCATACGCTCCGGCTCCTCATTAGGAACATCTTCTGTAATGGTACCGTCAATGTCGATTAGGTAATTCTTAATTCCTTCAGGCAGTACAGGGCTTACATGCTCTCCTGCTTCAACCTTATCGTGCAATAATTTTTCTACTTCTTCCTTCTTCATAATATTCAATTTCTTGGTTTACTCTAGTTTTTATGGTTAATAAAAGAATATTTTTTATTGTTCGTTAGCCCAGTTAGCTCGATCCATCTGGTTAAATGGCCAAGGAGCTCCATTATTTTCTATATTAGACATCATATTATTAAGGTCTGATGGAGCCGCACTTTGCTCCATAACCAAATATCTACGCATATCCATGATAATAGATAATGGGTTTATACTTACAGGACAAGCCTCTACACAAGCATTACAGCTTGTACATGCCCATAACTCTTCAGTTGTAATATAATCGTTTAGTAACTGTTTACCATCATCTTCAAAACCACCATTCTTGTCTATATTTTTACCTACTTCTTCTAATCTATCCCTGGTATCCATCATAATTTTGCGGGGTGACAATTTCTTACCTGTTTGATTAGCAGGACACTCGCTAGTACATCGTCCACATTCTGTACAAGTGTAAGCGTTCAGTAATTGAACCCAATTAAGATCCATGACATCAGAAGCTCCAAACTTTTCAGGCACAGCCTCCTCTTCACCTTCTGGAGCTGCAGCAAACGGGTCTGCGCTCGGGTCCATCATTAACATTACCTCATTAGTTACCGCCTCTAAGTTATCCAATTGCCCCTGAGGCTTAAGATTAGCGTAGTACGTATTAGGAAATGCCAATAAAATATGTAAATGTTTTGAAAAATACAGATAATTAAGGAATACTAAAATCCCTAAAATATGTAACCACCATGCTGCTCTTTCTACGATCAATAAAGTGCCTTGAGACATTCCTTCAAACAAAGGTGCTATGTATTGGCTTACAGGATAGGCTCCTGCTTTGATGTAATGATCAGCTCCTAATTCCTGCAACTGTAAGTCAGCTGCGTTCATAGTAAGAAATAAGCCCATTAAGACCATTTCAAANTAAAGAATATTATTACCGTCATTTTTTGGCCACCCCTTTAATGACTTAAATCTCGCTATATTAATGGCATTTCTTCTAATCCAGAATATGATGACACTAACAAATACTAAAAGAGCCAAAATTTCAAAAGAGCCAATTAAAAAATCATAGAATCCTCCTAAAAATGCAAAAATCCTATGTGTTCCAAAAATACCATCGATGATAATCTCCAAAACTTCTATATTGATAATAATAAAACCAACATAAACAATTACGTGTAAAAAACCTGCAATAGGTCTTCTTACCATTTTTGATTGCCCTAAAGCAATTCTAATCATATTATTTAAACGCTCAGACTTATTATCAGAACGATCCACATCTTTACCCAGACGGATATTTCTGATTAACTTTTTTACATTTTTAGTAAAGTATCCAATCCCTAATACAAGGGCTATAACAAATAATATATTTGGTATGTATTGCATGATAAATGTTAGTTAATTGTATCTTTTTCTGTTGGTGGTTCATATTCTTTATTCTTTCTTCCGAATAATGAAAAGTGAACATAACGTTTAGGATTAAGCCTCATATCTTCTAACAAAAGCTCTAACTCCTTACTCGATTGTGCTAGATTGTCATAAAGCTCTTTATCCTTTAGAAGTTTACCCATCGAACCATTACCTGATTCTAAGTCTTTTGAAATTTTATTGAAACTGGCTAAAACACTTTCAAGATCATTAGTAAGCTTTTTGACATTAACCTGAGATAAAGTATCGCTAAAACTATTCAATTTTGTAGAAACCTCATTAAAATTGGTGAATGTTTTATTTAAGTTTTCTTCATTGGTGGCCAATAATCTGTTTAGCTTATTAGAAACCCCTTTAAACTCATTAATAGTTAAGTTTAGATTTTCAAATATTTTTGTAATATTTTGACGATTAGTATCTGATCCTAAAGTTTTGAAAATTGTATCAGCATCAGTAATTGCCATCTCAAGTTTTTGTTGTAATGGTGATAACCTATCATTTACAAGTTCCAATAATCCTTCTTCCACAGTTCCAGGAAGTGTATCCTGATCTTTTGCTTCATTACCTTGCTCATACTTGGGTATAATAGCTAGTGATTTACCACCTATAAGCCCTCCTCCATACACTTTAGCTACACTGTTTTTTGAAAACTTAAAGTCTTTGTCGACATTAAAGGTTACTATCAGCTTACCTGAATTATCCGCAAAATCAATAGAAATTACCTGCCCTACAACTAAACCATTAATGGTTACAGCTGAAGAGGGAACCAATCCTTCTACATTGTCATATATAGCATAAAAAGTCCTATCGTTTTCCAGAAGATTTTTCCCCTTTAAGAAAGAATATCCAAAAATAAATAAAAGTATGGCAGCTAAAGCCAATAAACCTGTCTTAACTTCTCGAGTAAATTTCAAAACATTTTCTATTTTGATGACAAATTTAGAATAAAAATTAGATTATGACAGGAAAGTCAACAATGAATTAACAGTATTTTTTNGATTAGTTAGAGTCCATTTTACTTTTTAATGCCTCGGACAATGGAATCAGCTCATTATTCTTAAAGGCTACAATAAAACTTGAAGGATACCCCTTTGATACCGCTATATCTTTAAGTTCCTGAACCATAGTATAATTAGAGGTTTTTCCNTAGTAATATTTATACAGATCCCCGGTTTGATGTTTAGATATCTGATCCAGACCATTAAAGTTAAAAGGCTCTAAAGGTATATCAGTTGAACCGGCAGCAATTTGAACTTTGAAGGTAACTCCATCATAAATTTGATCTCCTTCAACATTGACGGTAATTTTTTCATCATTATTGTCGACTTCAGGTTCAGGAGTTTTAGGTGCATAATATATAGCATCTAAACTCTCCTTATAATCTATAACTGACGTAGAAATTGATTTAGCCATTTCTTTTTGTCCTTTATCAGAATTCAAATATTTACCTTCCTCATTATTAGTTAAAAAACCTAATTCTATGAGTACACTAGGCATATAAGTTTGATGGAGTACCACGAATCCTGCCTGTTTGACTCCTCTACTCTTTTTACTTAATGATTTTTTAAATCGATTTTGTACAAAACTCGCTAATGTTAAACTCTGATCCAGATACTCCTCTTGCATTAAAGTCAATCCAATTATAGACTCAGGTGAATTAGGATCAAATCCCTCATAATTCTGCTGATAATTATCCTCTAAAAGAATAACCGAGTTCTCATTCTTTGCTACATTGAAGTTTTCATCGTTAGCATGCAGACCTAATACAAAAGTTTCGGTTCCATATGCCTGTGATCTATGAGAGTTACAATGGATAGAAACAAACAAATCTGCCTTAGCTTTATTAGCTATGCTTCCTCTTTCATGAAGTTCTATAAATTTATCCGTCTTTCTCGTATAGACTACTTTAAATCTATTATCCTGCTCAAGTATACGTCCAACTTCCAGAACCACTTTTAAAGCTATATCTTTTTCTTTATATCCATTACCACGATTTCCAGGATCATTCCCTCCGTGTCCTGCATCTAGTACAACTACAAATTTTGGTTTTTCCTGAGCATAAGAAGATATACCGATAAACAGCAAACAACTAATCCATAAACCAATTTGTAAAATCCAATTTCTTTTCATTAATCTAGCAAAATTTATTACAATTCTGAAACATCTATTTTCCTTTACCGTATTTAATGTAATAAAAATAATATACTACGGTTATGTATTCTGAACGCTTAATCCAGCATATATTTTTTAATAAAACAGATTTTTTTAGTAATTACAATCGGTACATTAAAAATATATGTAATTTTGGCACTTCAAAAACTAAGCCATAGTTTTACAAAAATAGGATTTAAACCATTGCAAACAACGGTACGTAATATACTTTATTCACTAAGTTTTTCACTATTTTTCATAGGACAAGTAGTGGCTCAAGAAACTAATAAGAACTCTGAAGTACAAATTCCTGCTACTCAAGATTCTACTGAAGTTAATTCTGTAAAACCTTCAGACAGCCTTACCATAACATCAGAAGAGATTTTATCGGAGCAGCTTCAGGATACCGTAAAAAAGGACTCTGTTAAACCTGATCCGGAGTATCTCACAGACAATGTGGTGTATAAAGCAAAGGACTATATGCGCCTTAGTCGCAGAGAAAATAAAATGTATCTGTATGATGATGCTCAGATTACTTATGGAGATATTCAATTAAA
>NZVW01000166.1 GCA_002697475.1 Aquimarina sp.
ATGATGGCAAGCTTTATTGGGTTGCTACAAATAAAGGACTATGGAAACTGAGTAGCCTTTCAGAAAATCCTCAGATCGATGCCAGGCATAGTGCTTACAATTTTACGGCAGCCACTTTACATAAAGATGTTTTATATACTTCTGCGGTAGATATTGGTGTATTGGCTATTAAAACAAAAGGAAAAAGTTATGGTAATGACTGGATATATGACAGTAGCTCCATAAATGATCTGGCAGTTCATAATGATGAAGAACTCTGGATGTCCACAGATAACAATGGAATAACAATAGTGAATCTTACTACCTTAAAAATAGATAAGAATATTGACCGAAAAAATGGACTACGAGTATCCAACATCCGCAAAAGTATAATCGACAGGCAATCGAATATCTGGATAGCTACCTCTGGTGGTGGACTGTACAAATATTTTAAAAACAACTTTATTCATTTTAACGAAAACAATGGATTAAAGGGGGATCGGGTATATGCAGTACACGCCATTGATGATGCTGTTTGGGCTTCAAACTCTGAAGCGGGACTTATTAAGATTGACTCTACAGGTATTTGGCATGTTCCACAAGAAGAAAGACTTTCTGAAACCAAAATAAAAACAATAACTAGCGACACTCTGGGCAACATTTGGGCAGGAACTGATGGTAAGGGAATTTTGCTTAAACAAAAAGTAGTACAAGACAGTATTGTAACAGACACTATCAGCTTTCAACCGGAAACTGAAGAACTTGAAATAATTACAGATACTATAAAAGTAATATCCTACGACAATTATGTTATTGACANTGATATGGGTTTATTATCAGACTGGATCCGATCAATAGTTGTTAATGGAGAAGAAACGTGGGTAGCAACCTATTCTACAGGAATTATCCGTTTTAAATTTAACCGGCAAAAAAANAGGCTTGAAAGTGTCAAAAAGTTTACGATAAGAAACGGGCTTAAAGACATGCAGTTAAGTCATATGATTAAAGGTGTAGATAATAAAATCTGGTATGCATCTCAAAATGGCCATTTAGGATATATAGATAAGGACAAAGTAGTTCACCTGGGCAATGTAATCAACCAAAAAAGCGCTATCAATTCTTTATTAATTCATCAAGACTATCTATATCTGGGTACAGGTGGAAGAGGAATTTGGTATACTAAAATGAATGATAGCCTTACTTTTAAGAAAATTAAGGGCAGCAAAAAGCTTTACTCTAATAATATCTATCAAATGGTCTTTGATGATCTTAATAATTTATGGGTAGGTAGTGAAAAAGGAGTTGATAAGATTGAGCTGGACAGTGAAAATAATATTAATGACATTTATCACTTTGGTAGAAATGATGGGTTTTTAGGCATAGAAACCTGTCTTAATGCATCAGTTAATGATGGTAATGGTAATCTTTGGTTTGGTGCCATATATGGTTTGACTAAATACCATCCTATAAACTCAACAAAAGAAGCTATTAAGCCTCAAATATTTTTTGAAAACATTGAAGTATCCTATAGCAGTGTTGACAGCATTAATATCAATACCTGGGCTAAGAACCAGGAAGTTCTCAAATTGAATCCAAAACAAACCGAATTGTCCTTTTCATACAAAACTATTGATCTGGACCATCCGGGAGATATTAAATACAGATATAAACTGAATAACTCTGAGTGGAGTCCGTGGACATCTGAAAGTAAGCAGAATTTTGCAGGTTTGGCTTATGGCCCTCATACTTTTTCAGCGCAATCCAGAAATTATCGATACAAAGAAAGCGACCCTATAACTTTTCACTTTTTTATTGATAGCCCGATTTACAGAAAAACCTGGTTTATCTGGTCTGTACTGGGAGCCACTGTTTTGATAATTATCCTGATTGCCTATTCGTACGTTCGTCGATTTAAAAAGAAAAATCGCGAAGAAAAAGAAAAACTGGAGATGCAAAATCATTTATTATCTCTTGAACAAAAAGCACTAAGGCTTCAAATGAATCCTCACTTTATCTTTAATGTACTTAATGGTATCAAAGCAATGGGTACAAGTAACCCTTTAAAAATGAATAATACCATTAACACTTTTGCTACTTTACTCCGTGAAACCTTATATAATTCCAGAAAAGATTATATTACCTTAGATCAGGAAATTAAAACGCTTAAGCATTATATAGAAGTAGAAAAATTAATGGCTACTAAGCCCTTTAAATATGAAATATCTTTAGATTTGGACATTGATACTGAAGAAATTTTAATCCCGCCTATGCTGATCCAGCCTTTTGTAGAAAATGCAATTCGCCATGGAATACTAAAAGGAGAAAAAGAAGGTTTATTAAAAATAGAATTCAGTAATAGAGATGAATTTTTATATTGCACAGTAACTGACAATGGTCCGGGCATTTTTGCGTCGCAAAAAAAGAAAGAAAACATTAAAACCGACCATCAGTCCATGGCCTTGACTGTTACAAGAGAGCGACTGGAGTCTATTGCAGGCCAAAATACTCTGGAGATGCAGGAAATCAAAAATGGAGAACTAATAGAAGGAACTCAAATACAATTTAAAATACCATTACTAACCGACTACTAAAAGACTATGCTGACCGCCGTTATTGTTGAAGATATGCCAGATGCACTTCAGTTACTCAAAACTGAACTAGAGCTCAATCATAGTGATATTAATGTGATTAGCACTGCTCAGAGTGTTGTTGAAGCTGCCAAAATTCTTAGAAATAAACAACCTGACATTCTTTTTCTTGATATTATGCTGGGTGATGGTACCAGTTTTGATCTATTGGAAATTTTTCCTGATTTAAAATCAAAAATTATATTTGTGACGGCCAGTGATGAATTTGCCATCAGAGCCTTTCGTTTTGCGGCNATCGATTANGTNCTAAAACCTTATTCCAGCGAAGAATTATCTAAGGCTATAGAGAGGGCTAAAGAACAGATTCAACCTAATAGAGAACGTTTAAATATCCTACAAAATACACTTTCAGCTCCTGAACAAAAACCGGATAAAATATCCCTACATACGCTAGATAAAATTATTATTGTTAATCTAGATGATATAATCCGTTGTGAATCTGATAGCAATAACACCATTTTTTATCTCAAGGACAACCAAAAAGTTTTTGTTACCAAGACATTGAAATATTTTGCAGATATGCTAAAAAGCTTTCAGTTCCTTAGAGTTCATCAAAGTCACCTGGTAAATCTACAATGTATAAGTGCTTTTATCAAAAGTGATGGAGGGTATCTTTTACTTAAAAATGGAGAAAATATCCCTGTCTCTGTGCGTAAAAAAACTGAAATCATGGATATTCTGGATCAAATGCACAGATAATCTGTTTTTACATTCTATTTTTATAAATTTAGCTACACATTATCTTATTGAAACTTTTCAAAAATTATGAGTTCTAAAAGTCGACTGGACCGAGCCTTCAAAAATGCTTTAGTAGTTCCTTTTGACGACACCTCAAAATTTATCTTTTTTAGTGATTGCCATAGAGGAGACAATAGTTTTGCAGATGATTTTGCTAACAATAGAAACATCTATTATCACGCCTTAAAGCATTATTACAAAGAAGGCTTTACGTATTGCGAATTAGGTGATGGTGATGAGCTATGGGAAAATATTAGTTTTAAAACTATTTTCAGAGCTCATAAAAATGTTTATGAACTTCTTCAGCTATTTTTTAGAGAAAATAGACTACATATGATCTGGGGAAATCATGATATGGTGTATAGAAATCCTGACTATGTAAAAAAAACACTGAGTTATTATTTTGATCAAAAAACAAGACAGGAGCTACCTCTTTTTCCTGATATTCAATATCACGAAGCCGTTTTACTTAAACATTCAGATACCGGGCAATGTATATTTCTGCTGCATGGCCATCAAGCTGATTTTATGAATTATGTAGGTTGGAGATTTCATAGATTTCTAGTTAGAGTATTATGGAAACCACTTCAGGTAATTGGTATATCAGACCCTACAAGTCCTGCTCAGAATTTTAAAGAAACTATAAAAGTAGAACGCCGATTAAAAAAGTGGATTTTACAAAACAATAATCAGTTTACAATTGTAGGGCATACACATCGACCACGATTTCCTGAGGTTGGGGAACCTTTATTGTTTAATGATGGTAGTTGTGTGCATCCGCGCTCTATAACAGGTATTGAAATAGAAAATGGTAATATCACATTAATAAAATGGCAGATTGCCACTACAGAGGATGGTACACTGAAAATTATCAGAGTACCTCTTGAAGGCCCTCAAAAACTAACCGATTTTATTTGATGTTTCACCATGGAATTACAGGAAGCTCTGGATCTCATCCCCATTCGTCATAATTTTGTTACCTACTTCACCTCCTGGGGAGTAACGCTAAGTATAATTTTATGTTTTGTCATATTTTTTAGAATCAAGGAAAAAAATTCTGTATTTCAGATATTTGCCTGGCTCACACTATTTCAATCCCTTATTGTTTTAGATATTTACCTATGCTATTCAGGATTAATGAAATACACTTTGTGGTTCAATGATAGTACCGAGCCTTTCGTTTTAATGCTTGCCCCATTATTATATCTCTTTGTCAAAGGAGTATTGCTTAGAAAACCCTTTAAATGGAAAAGAGAATGGTATCATTTCATCCCTGCTATAGTATATGGTATTTCACAAATTGGTTTTTACACCCAGCCATTGTCTGTAAAGTTAAATGCCTATATAGGAGCTTACTTCCCGGATTTAGGATTTGTTGAAGTCGCGGAGGATACTAATTATTACTATCATCATATTAAAGACCATTTCAGATGGTATGTTTTACTTAGTTTTTCTGGTTATAGTTTAGTATCATTATTCCTGATTAGAAAATACTACATATCCCACTTTAAATCGAAAAAAAGTGATGTCGGAAAATATGTATTTACACGAAATACTGCTATTGCTTTTTTTACAGCCCTAATACTTATTTTAATAATTTTCCTAAACTTCGATGATGATGGAGGTGATCATATCATCGCAATCTTTCAGTCTATTATCGTTACCATAACAATTATAGCCTTGTTATCCGGATCAAAACTGTTTGATAAATCATGGCTGTCTGAAAAATATGAAACCTCGGGTTACAAATCAGGCTTTATAGCCCTTAGTGATATTAAACAAAAAGTTGAAGAAACGGAAATATATCTTTCTGATGAGATATCCTTAAAACAGCTAGGAGAATTATTAGGTTGTAGTCCCAATTATATTTCGCAGTTAATCAATAGCGAGACACATTTAAATTTTAATGAGTTTATCAATCAGTATCGTATTAACGAAGCAAAAAAAAGATTGATTTCTGATCAATATAGTCATCTTACTGTAGAGGCCATAGCAAACTCAGTAGGATTTAAATCAAAGTCAGCTTTCTATACTGCATTTAAAAAACAAACTGATCTTTCACCCAAAGAATACATGAAAAAACAGGATAAAAAAATGTCCTGAATTATAATTCTATACATAAACCCCTTGTAAATACTGGCTTTTTTGTTTCATAACATTGAATTTTGGCCTCGGTTTAAAAATTTTAATTTATGGATACTAAAGTCAGACGATACGACTTAGATTGGTTACGGGTATTAGTTTTCGGGTTACTTATATTCTATCACGCAGGTATGTTTTTTGTACCCTGGGGTTGGCATATTAAAAATAATGAAATCATAACCTGGATAAAATGGCCTATGCTATTTTTAAATCAATGGAGATTACCCATTCTTTTTGTCATTTCCGGCATGGGCACCTACTATGCATTATCCTTTAGAAACAACGGGCAATTTATATGGGAAAGATTAAAGAGATTGGGGTTACCTTTGGTTTTTGGAATGCTTCTCATTGTGCCTCCACAGATTTATATCGAAAGGATAGNNTATGATCAGTTTCNCGGATCATACATTGACTTTTTANTAACCCGTACCTTTAATACTGGTCCNTATCCNGAGGGTAATCTGAGCTGGCATCACTTATGGTTTTTGCCGTATTTACTTATATTTTCTGTCCTTTTATCACCTCTTTTTATCTATCTCAAAAGCAGACCAACAAAATTTGTCAATTGGATACAGAAAATAATTTCCAAAACTTACGGGTTATATATTTTTATTATTCCGTTATATCTNGCAGAAGCCTTTTTAGAACCATTTTTTCCGGTAACTCATGCCTTAATTGATGATTGGTTCAACTTTATCAGCTCTTTGTTCCTGTTTTTTATGGGCTTTATTCTAATTTCTGCAAAAGAGATATTCTGGATCAGTTTATCTAAACTTAAAAGCAAAGCATTAATCATAGGAATTGCTGCATTTCTGATTCAGTTAACCATCTGGATTATCGGTAAGGACGGAGTGGNTATACATTTTACTGAGGCTTGGATTAAAGTAATAAATTTATGGTCTTGGATTCTTGTGATATTTGGCTACGGTGCTCAATACTTAAATCACAAAAGTAAAGCGGTTTCCTATTGTAATCGTGCAGTATATCCTTTTTATATATTACATCAGACTGTAATGATTATCATAGCATATTATCTCATGAACCTTCAGTGGAACTTTTTCATTAAGTTCACCATTATCATAGTGGGAACCTTCAGTATATGCTGGGTAATTTATGAATTTATCATCCTCAGATTGCCTATTCTTCATCCTTTGTTTGGATTGAAGAAAAGTCCTAAGACCAGGACAAAGTAAAAGAGAAAATTACTCTACATTAAGCACCTCTTCAATTTGAGGTGCATATTTTTTTATGGTCATTTCTACACCAGACTTTAACGTCATTTGGTTAACACTACATCCTACACACGCTCCTTCAAGTTGTACCTTTACTCTTTTATTGTCTTCAATAGAAATCAAAGAAATATCACCACCATCACTTTGAAGAAAAGGTCTTATTTCATCTAGTGCTTTTTCTACATTTATACGTAACTCTTCTGATGTCATCATTTTACTTTTTTACAGCAGAGCAACCTGCCATAGTTGTTATTTTTATAGCCTCAGTAGGTGGTAAGTTTTCATTTCTGTTGACTACTTCCTGAACCACTTCTCTGGTAATATCTTCGAATGCTTTTTCAATAGGTGTAGCCGTTTGCAACGCTGCAGGTCTACCTACATCACCAGCTTCTCTTATACTTTGTACCAGTGGAACTTCTCCTAGAAAAGGTATATCAAGATCTTCTGCAAGATGCTTAGCGCCTTCTTTACCAAAAATATAATATTTATTTTCAGGTAATTCCTCTGGTGTAAAATACGCCATATTTTCTATGATACCAAGTACAGGAACGTTTATACTATCCTGCTGAAACATCGCCACTCCTTTTCTTGCATCTGCTAATGCAACATTCTGTGGTGTACTTACTACAACTGCTCCGGTGATAGGTAAGGATTGCATTA
Organism: Aquimarina sp.; assembly: GCA_002697475.1. Lineage (GTDB taxonomy): Bacteria > Bacteroidota > Bacteroidia > Flavobacteriales > Flavobacteriaceae > Aquimarina. Next base: position 7,400 of record NZVW01000166.1, read on the forward strand.
TAGACAAATGGATATCACCAGTTCCCGGAGGAAGGTCTATCAATAAAAAGTCTAATTCACCCCAGGCCGCATCAAAAATCATTTGGTTTAAAGCCTTAGCTGCCATAGGCCCCCTCCAGATTACCGCTTGATTAGGTTGTGTAAAAAAACCTATGGATAAAATCTTAACTCCATAGTTTTCAATAGGTTTCATTTTTGAGGCATTACCTACTTTAACTGATAAAGGTCGTTCTCTCTCTACATCAAACATAATAGGAGCTGATGGGCCATAAATATCTGCGTCCAGGAGACCTACTTCGAATCCCATCTTAGCTAACGTAACGGCAAGATTAGCAGTTACCGTAGATTTACCAACACCTCCTTTACCAGAAGCTACCGCAATTATATTTTTAATACCAGGTATAGGCTTACCCTTTATCTCATTCTTAGGAGTACTCTGAGCAGGTGCGTCTACTTTTATGTTAACTTTTACCTTAGCTTTATCATATACCTTTTCCTGTATCACCTTCATCACATCAACTTCAGCTCTTTTTTTGATATGCATTGCAGGTGTATTCAACACCAGATCAACAATCACTTCATCCCCGAAGGTAATTATATTTTTTACAGCACCACTTTCTACCATATTCTTACCCTCACCTGCTACTGTAATACTTTCTAAAGCCTTTAAAATCTCAGATTTTTCTAATTTCATTTAGCGAAAATTTTCTTTTTCAAAACAACTAATATCCGGACTGTATTAATCTGGATTAAATCTAAATGCAAAGATAGTTTGAAAAGTTAATATAATAAAACCTAAGGATTGAATTGATTGATAATATAATCAAACGAAATAATAATGGTCTATAATACTTTATGAGGTTGTGATTGCGAATTCCGAATACAATAGAACATTTCAAAAAAACATTCATAATAAACTGAAAATGAAGACTAATTATAATTCTTTCATAGGATCCCAAAACAACTTTTCAAAATCCTGAATCTCATTATCAATCACTTCAATACCCTCGTTTTCCAGTAGTTGTTGCATTAAATTAGTTCCTGAAAAATGGTGTTTCCCCGTCAATATACCTTTTCTGTTGACTACCCTATGAGCAGGTACATCATCTCTACCTTTACAGGCATTCATTGCCCATCCCACCATACGTGCGCTACCAGTTGATCCAAGGTATTTTCCTATAGCACCATACGAGGTTACCCTACCGAAAGGGATTTTTTTAGCTACCTCGTAGACCTTTTCAAAAAAACCGGAATTGTCACTTACTCCCATGTGTAGATGATTCTTGCTAAAGTGATAATTACTAGGATCAACATGAGTATCCCCATAAAATAATTAGAATACTTTGTGATAGTGGCTGTTTTTTTCTCAATCTTTAAAAAAGAAAACACATAAAAATATAAAGTAAAAAATGTGCCCAGAGAAGCGGCAAAAGCAAAAATCACCATCCGAAGTAAATCGTAATTCATCTTACCACTAACACTAAGTCCTGCGGCTATTGCACAGAAATAAGGTATTGGCAAAACATTTATCAAGGACATGATAACGCCTTTAAGGAAACTTCTGGTATCTGCCTTTCTATATACCTTAATCTTTGTTCTGCGTTGTCTTGCTTTTACAAAAAAATAAATAGCCAGTAATAAAAAAATGACCGCTCCGGTCCTCAGCAGTATATTCTTTACATAAGCATTATTAAAAATATACTTGGCTAAAAGAATGGCTATAAACGCCTGAAAGAAAACGACGAAAGATGCTCCTACAGCAACCAGAACTCCATTTTGTTTCCCTCTCTCTAAACACGTCCTGGCTACCGTCATATTAACTAAACCGGGAGGGATAACACCAATTAGCGAAGCAAAAAATGTAATTAAAAAAAGTCTGGTCGTTTCCAACTAATAATTTTTTAAGATATCTTAAACTGCAAGTAAGTTATGGGTTTATTTTCTTCCAGAAATTGTTTTTCATAAAAAGTTTGTATTGCTGTAACAACTTCAGGCGCTCCTTCATTATGGTAAATGTGATGATTAGCATATAAAACTTCGTGCCCCGCACCGTGTAATAACCCTAAGGTATATCCGTGCATAAATTCACTATCCGTTTTTAAATGCATAATACCATCAGGTTTTAGAATTGTTTTATACTTCTCTAAAAAACTTTGATTCGTAAGTCGATGCTTTGTCCTTTTGTACTTAATCTGTGGATCAGGAAATGTAATCCAAATTTCATCTACCTCATTGTTATCGAATAGATGCGTTATTAATTCTATCTGAGTTCTAATGAAGTATACATTTTTCAGGTTTTCTTCAATCGCCGTTTTTGCTCCTCTCCAAAATCTGGCACCTTTAATATCAATACCAATAAAATTTTTATCCGGATAACGTTCAGCAAGTCCTATGGTATATTCTCCCTTACCACACCCCAGCTCCAAAACAATTGGATTATTATTCTTAAAGATGCTTTGATTCCAATTACCCTTTAAGCCATGAGAATCATTAATTACTTCATCTCTGGTTGGTTCAATAACGTTAACAAACGTCTTATTTTCTTCAAATCTTTTCAGCTTATTCTTACTTCCCACGAATCGTATTCTTAATTTTTTGGTAAAATTAAGGAAATATCCTCATAAGGTAATAGTACTAATTTAGAGATATATAAAATTAATTTTTATCCACTTTAAATTGAGGTAATTTTGAATAAAAAAGTACTTGTAGCACCTTTAAACTGGGGGTTAGGACATGCCACCAGGTGTATCCCGATAATAAATGCTTTAATTGAAGAAGGTTTTACTCCGGTAATTGCTTCTGACGGAGCTGCACTTGGCTTATTACAAAAAGAATTTCCGGATTTAGAATACTTAACATTACCTTCATATAGGATAGCTTATTCTAAAAAGGGTAGTACATTTCGGTTAAAAATGCTACTTAATGGTCCCAGAATAGCAAAGGCCATTGTAAGTGAAAAGAAGATTACTGAAAAAATAATTGATAACGGCGATTTTTGTGCTATCATCTCCGACAATAGAATGGGCGTTAGAGACCATAGAGTACCGTCAGTATTTATTACTCATCAATTAACTGTTCTTAGCGGCAAGACTACAGTATTTAGCACTAAAATACATAATCGTTACATCAGGAAGTTTGATGTTTGCTGGGTACCTGATATGGCAGAAAACCCCAATCTTAGTGGAGAATTGGGGCACCCTAAGCGCAGCAATATACCCGTTACCTACCTAGGACCTCTTAGTAGATTTGAATATCAATATGTTCCTAATCAGTATGACATTATGGTCCTGCTTTCAGGTCCTGAACCTCAACGTACTTTATTAGAGCAAAAACTACTGCATGAGTTTGAACAAAGTGATAAACGTATAGTTTTTGTGCGGGGTGTAATTGAAGATAGCCATAAAACTTATATGAAGAATAATATTACTATTCATAATTTCTTAACCGGGAAAGAACTGCAAAATACTATTAATGCCAGCAACCTTATCATTTCAAGATCAGGATATACTACGGTAATGGATTTAGCTAAATTAAAGAAGAAGGCATTCTTTATTCCTACGCCCGGTCAATTTGAACAAGAGTATATTGCAGAGAGATTACATAACTTTAGACTAGTTCCCAGCTGCAATCAAAATGATTTTACTATTGCCAAATTAAAAGAGGTTCAAAACTATAAAGGATTAAACAGTTTTAGTACCGACATCGACTACAGGGAACTTTTTCACTTTTTCCAGCGTAAATGAGAATTCGCTACCTACTCTATAGTCACTTTCTACATATATACGCTCATGGTGGGCTTCAATGATATGTTTTACAATTGCCAGTCCCAAACCGGAACCACCTTCCTTACGCGACCCACTTTTATCCACGCGATAAAATCGCTCAAAGAGTCTGGGGATATGTGATTGGGCAATTCCTTCTCCATTATCAGTTATTCTGACAATCACTTTATTTCTTATTAAATCTTCAATGCTCACCTCCGTTGTTCCATCCTCTTTACCATACTTGATAGAATTAACTACTAAATTTGAGAGCACCTGTTGGATTCTTTCCTTGTCTGCGTGCACAATTATAGGCTCCACATACTTCATGTCAAATGTTAAGGTAATCTTTTTCTTAGCGGCCTTCATCTCATAAAGCTCAAATACGCTTTGAATCAATTCTACAATATCAAAGTTGGTATAATTCAGATTCAAGTCGCCTGCTTCAAGCTTGGTAATCATGTCAAGATCCTTTACGATATAAATTAATCGCTCAACACCCTTATTAGCTCTACCTAAATATTTTTCAAGAATTTTAGGATCTTTCATAGCTCCATCGAGCAAGGTCAGTATATACCCCTGGACCGTAAAAAGAGGTGTTTTTAACTCGTGCGAAACGTTACCCATAAATTCCTTTCGGTAATCCTCCCTAATCTTTAAGGTCTCTATTTCCTTTCTTCGATTTTTAGCAAATTTTTCGACCTCTTTAATCAAGGTTTTCATATCAGTAGTCACAGGACTATCTCCAATATCATCAACCTCCAGCATTTCAATATCATCGTATATTTTACGGACTCTTCGATAGATAAACTTTTCAACTCTGTATTGAATTATTATAAAACAAATACAATAGCATACAGGAAGAAAGATCAGTAAAAAGCCTACACTAAATACCTCTTGTATGTAAAAAAAAACGCTCAGGACGAGCGTTAATAAAAGTGTTATATATAAAGACGACAAATAAGCAAATTTGTACGACTTTTTAAAATTTTCTGCCATTAAACAACAAACTTATATCCTACTCCTTTTATCGTTTTGAAGCTCTTATCTCCAATCTTCTCTCTAAGTTTTCTGATATGAACATCAATTGTTCTTCCTCCTACAATTACCTCATTCCCCCAGACTTTGTCTAAAATGTCCTCTCTTTTGAAAACTTTTCCTGGTTTTGACGCCAATAAAGATAATAATTCAAATTCTTTTCTAGGAAGTATCAATTCCTTTTTATCCACAATGATTTTATATTCATCTCTATTGATAACAAGGCTACCTATTTTAACAATATTGCTTGAAGTCTCTTCTTCCTTTAATCTTCTCAGAAGCGCTTTTACTTTACTAACTAAGACTTTTGGTCTAATAGGCTTTGTAATGTAATCATCCGCCCCCGCATCAAAACCTGCTACCTGAGAATAATCCTCTCCTCTGGCTGTTAAAAATGTTATTATAGTATTTTGAAGATCTGGTATTTTTCTAATTTGCTCACAAGCTTCAATACCATCCATTTCTGGCATCATAACGTCCAGAATTATTAATTGAGGTTTCTTCTTCTTAGCTTTTTTGACAGCTTCTGCACCATTCTCAGCAGTGACAACATTATATCCCTCTGAGGAAAGATTGTAACCTACTATTTCCAGAATATCCGGCTCATCATCTACTAATAAAATGGTAATATCTTTTGTGTTCATTTGTATAGAATTAATGTTCTATTTCCGGTAAATATACTATGTTCAAGTGAAGTATGCATACGTTATGAAGCCAGAAACAATAATCTAACATAAAAATCTCATAAGCATAACATTAAGTTAACGAAGTGGCTTAAACTTTAAATTTACGCTTTATGATCTCTGTACGTAGTTAACAAGTCCATAGTGGATTCAATCAAATCCTTAGTTTCTGTTAAAAGACTAAAATACAAAGTGGTATTTTTAGGACTACTTTCTTCAGTCCTGGTTCTGGCAATTTGTTTATTAATTTTATCAGTAACTATACTAAATAACTCTTGTTTTTCATCGATCAATACGTTTAAGTGATCAAAATTTCTCTTATCAAAGATGTCGTTAATCTGTTTAAATAATTTACTTAAGCGCTCCTCAATTTCCTTTAAATCTTTAATCTGATTGAACCTAAGCTTCTTGTGATTATTGTTAACATGCTTATGACTAACCTTTGAAATATACTCTAAGGATTGCGTTATATCTTCAAGATAGTCCAATATAGATATATAGAAATTACTAGCCCCTAAACTTGAATCATCAAGATTTTTAATAAAATAAAAGATATTATCCCTAAGTTCTTCAATCTCCTTTTCAAGTTTGGCTATACCTTTTCTGCTTTTCTTAAGATCAGATAAGTCATATCTGGCAAGACTATCAATAGTATTGCTATAAATTTTATTACCGCGATTAACAAAGGATTTAATATTATCTGCACTTTCTTCAATAACTCCTTGAATAGAACTGCTTTCAGATTTCTTAAGCTTATCTTCTGCTCTTTCTGCTCTTGCCTTTTGACGATATTTGATCGCATTTCTAACAATTAAGAAAGTAGCTACTAACAGCAACACTGCCGTCATAATAGGCTGATCAAAATTGATCAGAAAAGCTATACCTGCTGAAGCTACAAAGGCACTAAGTGCCGTAAAAAACCAACCTCCTATAACATTGAGCACCCCAGCGACACGATAAACAGCACTTTCAGTACCCCAAGCTCTGTCTGCTAATGAAGTACCCATAGCCACCATAAAAGTAACATAGGTAGTTGATAATGGTAATTTCATTGATGTAGCAATAGAAATTAAAACCCCTGCTACCATAAGATTTACTGCTGCGCGAACAAGGTCAAACGCGGGTTGATCTTCTCGTTTAAGCTTAGATTTAGGCAAACTACTCTGATCAAACTGTTTGTCAGTAAAAGTTTTAAAACCAGCTGGAGTTATGGCAGAAATGGCTTCTGAAATTGCCACTGTTCCTCGAACTACACCTCTCGATAAAAAATTAGGCTTAAACCTCTCCTGTCCATCACCTTGTCTGGATAAATCTATAGATGTTTTGACTACATCCCTTGCTTTAGCAGAAAACCATAAAGTTAGTACCATTACAATACCTGCGGCAAGGAGTAAATATGTTGGAGTCTCCGCTTTACCTCCTAAAACAGCCATGGAAAATTCACTAGCTAACTGACCAGATGCACTCCAGGCCTCGTAAGCCTTTAACGCCGCAATAGGCACACCTATAAAATTAACCAGATCATTACCCGCAAAGGCTAAGGCAAGTGCAAAGGTCCCAACTATTATTATTATTTTATAAATATTAGTTTTAAATACGGTCATTAATACATAAGAAAATATTGACCAAAAAATAAAACCTATTGATATTATTGCTAAAACGTTCGTTTCTAGCAATCCTCTAAGTGTTAAAGATAAAGTTCCAGCATTAGGATCTATAATATGAGATTCCTTTTTAGCTTCAATTAAAGCTTCAACAGACTCAAATGTAGCTCCAAAATGCATATTTGCCCACTGAAGAAAACTCATCCCAGAATCATTCTGAAATACGGAAATAATGGCATCTGCGTAATTAGTTCCCTTAATACCTTTGATGAAAATGAAATATAAAATTGAAGTAAGCGCAATTCCTCCGAATACTGCTCCTAACCATTTTGCCTTCTTTTCAAAATTAAATGATAGCAGTAATCTCGAAAGATACTGAACCAAAGCTCCAATAGAGAATGCGACTACCACTGAAAGCAGTATACCCAAAATTATCTCAGTAGCCTTTTTAGTATTAATATAGTTTCCTAGTTGCTCAATACCAATATTGGGATCCGCACTTATCTTAATTAGCGACACACAAACCGCCGCTCCCAAAAGTTCAAAAACAATTGATACCGTGGTGGATGTAGGCATCCCCAAAGAATTAAAAAAATCGAGCAACAAGATATCAGTGATCATCACTGCCATAAAAATGATCATGATCTCGTCAAAATAAAACTCACCAGGTACAAAAATTCCCTTTCTGGCAACTTCCATCAAACCACTTGAAAAAATGGCTCCCAAAGCAATACCAAGACTGGCAACTATCATAACTGTTCTAAAAGAAACAGCCTTTGATCCTATTGCAGAATTTAAGAAGTTTACAGCGTCATTGCTAACTCCAACAATCAAATCTGCTATTGCCAAAAAGGCAAGAGCAATAATCATCAAAATATAAATATCATTCATATGTAATGTGCATACGTATTGAGCACAAAAATGTTATTATTATTCTAGTCGAATGTTATTCCAATGTTATCTTTTACATTCACCACAGTATTAAACTATGAATAATTCAATCCTGATCCATTACAAAAACTATGGTATTCCCTGAAAGGAGTATTATTACACAACTATTACAACCCCTGTAAAATCAGTTATTTCAGAAGCTACAATCTTCAATAGTTCCTAAAAAATTTACTATAAACAACCTCTAATGTTACCAAAAAACACTTCTTTTTACCAAAACAAATTTACATAAATATCTTATTTTCAAATACTTATGATTTCAATGTAAATTTAATGTTACGTGAATGTTGCTTGAAAGTAAAATTAATGTTATATTTGTAATATAATTATTAAGAAACCCCCAACTTTAAATATTTGTGTTATGAAAAAAATCCTTCTATCTGCAGCAATTCTTTTTTCCGGAATAGTATTTTCTCAAGATGTTAAACCATCCTTTGAAAAGGAAGGTGATGCTATTAAAGGTACCTTTTATTTCGAAAACGGAGATATAAGACAACAAGGATTTTATAATAAAGAGGGAAAACTTCATGGAGAGTGGAAATCCTATGACACAAATGGCAACAAAGTTGCAATGGGACAATATATAAATGGAGTTAAAACCGGTAAATGGTTTTTCTGGAATGATAATAAATTATCTGAGGTTAATTATGACAATAATACAATTGCATCTGTAACGACCTGGTCTAACAAAAGCGATGTGGTTGTAAACTTCAACAACTAGATAAAAACTTCATTTCACAATATATACTAAGCCTTGCTATATCTAGCAGGGCTTTATTAATTTACAAATCACCTTAACCTGTAGTTAACTTAAAAAAAGATCCATAACATTGAGATAACACTATTATTACTCTTATTTAATTTTAGAATAACACCTACTTAACAACATGTCGCGTTCTTTGCACCGAATTTTACGAACACGTACATGAAAAAAATTGCAATCTTGATTGCGTTATGTTTTGTAGGAATAACATACGCACAGGAAACCGGAGCAGTTACCGGTACACTATTAGACAAAGAATCTGGCGAGCAACCCCTTCCATTCGCTAACATTTTAATTAAAGGAACTACTAAAGGTACTACATCTGATTTTGATGGTTTATATACATTGGAAGGTATCCAACCCGGAACGTATACTTTAGAGTTTAGCTTTGTGGGTTATGAAACTGTAAATAAAGAGGTTACTGTAGTAGCTGGTCAAACGGCAACTATAAATGCCACTTTAGGAGCTAGTGCCGCAGCATTAGACGAAGTTGTTATTAAAACCACAAGTACTAAGAAGGAAAGTGTACAAGCGCTACTTCTTGAGCAAAAAAATGCTGTAGTCCAAAAACAGAGCATTGGAGCTCAGGAACTTTCTAATAAAGCAGTAAGTAATGCTGCAGCAGCCGTTACTAAAATTTCCGGAATTTCAAAGCAAGAAGGAGGAGGTAATGTATATGTAAGAGGATTAGGAGACAGGTATTTAAATACTACCTTTAATGGTTTATCACTTCCTGCAAACAATGTAGATAAGAAAAATATTGACCTAGGTCTTTTTTCATCAGATGTTATTCAAAACATTGGTGTGAGCAAAACATATGCAGCTAATTTTTATGGAGATTTTGCGGCAGGTAATGTTGATATCACTGCTAAAGAACACGTTGGAGACGCATTTATTGATGTAGAACTGGGTAATAATATTAACACCGCTTCTATCGGAAAAAGGTTTTTAAAGAGTGAAGGGACTGGTTTATTTGGTTTCTACAACAGATATAGTAATGACCCATTTGCAGTAATTTTATCTCACGGCGTAGATCCAATTGCTTCTGAAGGACCAGTAGGCCTTTCAGGATCATTGGCCGCAGGTAACTCTTGGGAAATAGGAGAAGCATCTAAATTGAGCGTATTTGCTACGGCATCTTTTGGAAGTAATTATGAATACAGAAGAGGACAAGAGGCAAATGTTACAGCAGCAGAAAATCAAATTTTCAGAGATGCTGAAGCCTTTGAATATAGTCGTACTACAACTGCAATGACTAACATTGTTTATCGTATCAATACAAATCATAGAATAAAATTCACTTCATTATTTATTAATGATGCCACAGATGAAGTAGGACGTTATGGAATTGATGGTAATGGATTTAATAGAAACACAATTGCAGACATTGATGATTTTGGATTTTTTACCCAAAATGTACAATTTGAACAAGACATGATTTTTGTTAATCAATTATCAGGAACCAGTAAGATTACCGATAAAATAGAAGTAGATTATGGGATTGGTTTCAATAATGTTTTAGCTCGTCAACCGGATAGAAAACGTATCGCTTTAGAGCAGTTTGATTTATCACTGGATAATGATCCTACTACAAATCCGGTTCTTTACCGTAATGTGGATTTTGACAATCAACGTTACTTTCAAAATATCGAGGATGAAGAATGGAATGGTAGATTAAATCTTGAATATAAAAATTCAGAAAATCTTTCTTTGAATTTCGGATATAATGGGCGTACAAAACAACGTAATTTTGACAATCAGCGTTTTGGATTAAGTATCATTGAGCCAAGAACAGAAGTAGCTGACGTTAATAACTTCAACGACATTTTCAACACGGATAATTTAGGTATTGTATACAATACAGTGGTTATCAATCCTATTAACCCATCAATCGGACTAGGAGACACAAACCTGCCCGGGCTTCCTGAAAATACTTATTCAGGAAAACTTGATGTACACGCTGTGTACGGTAATGCTGTTTATAAAATTGGAGAAAAGTGGACTTTTGTTCCTGGATTACGTGTAGAGTCATTTAAGCAAAGTATTGAATATGATGTAATTAACCTTGTGTTTAATAACCCTGGACGTAATGAAGCATCAGAAACTTTTTTACTACCTAGTTTAAATGTAAAATATGCATTAAATGATGATCAAAACATACGTCTTTCTGCAAGTAGAACCGTTTCTAATCCGGAGTTTAAAGAGGTAGCGCCTTTCGTATATGAAAATGTAACCGATCGTATTGGTGGTAACCCAGACTTACTAAATGACCCTGCATTCTCTTCAATCTTCAATTTAGATTTAAAATACGAATGGTTTTTTGAAAGAGGTCAGGTATTTTCTATTGCAGCCTTTGCAAAACAAATTAACGATCCCGTAAACCTAGTATCTGCAAATGATGCTACAGGAACTCAACGTTTCTTTAGAACAGGTGATAAAGCTGAAGTATTTGGTATTGAGTTAGAGGCTCGTAAAGCACTGCTATCAAAAAGTGATGATGAAAGTCTTCTTTCTGCAGGTGTTAATCTTACGTATACCTCTACAAAACAAGACTTAAAAACTGTTACCGGAACATTTAATACAAACTTTAACAGAGATTCTGATGAGTTACAAGGGGCATCCCCATTTTTAGTGAATGCAGATGTAAGCTACACACCAACTTTTGGCACATACAAGCCGGTGGCGAATCTGGTATTCTCTTACTTTTCTGACAGAATCGACGCGTTAGGTGCCGGTCAATTAGGGAATATCGTAGAAAAAGGAGTTCCAACATTAGACTTTGTGTGGAAAAATAAGGTACACGATAATTTTGAAATTAACCTTAGCGTTAAAAACTTATTAAACCCTACTATTGAAAGAGTTAGGGAAAATGCTGTAATATCAGAAGATGTCCTTACTACTTTGAATATTCCATTTACAAGAAATAGCAATAATGAAATTAATCCGATAGATGAATTTGCACTTTCCAGCTATAAAAGAGGTGTGAATTTCGGATTACAGTTTAAATACACTTTTTAACAACATACATTAAATCGAACACGAATAATTTATTAAAACTAGAACGCATGAAAGCAAACATATTACTTCTAAAAATATTTGCCTTTACTATTCTATTAGTAGGATGTGCAAATGATGACACAGCAGATATTACTATTAATGTAAATGGTGATGGTCAACCTGTAGACCCTTCAGAACAAGTAATTGGAGGTACTTTAACAGAAGACCTAACCCTTGAAACAGGAAATGAATATTCACTTAACAGCGCTTTAATTGTGCCTGAGGGAATAACATTAACTGTAGAACCAGGTGTAGTAGTAAAAGCAGCTACCGGATCTGACGTATATATTGCAGTGTTACAGGGAGGAATGATTAACGCAGAAGGAACTTCATCAAACCCTATCGTATTTACATCTGCTACTGCAACTCCTAATCCTGGTGATTGGGGAGGCCTTATCGTATTAGGAAGAGCGCCTATCAATTCTGTTGTAGGTGGTGATGCTACTTCTACTTCTGAAATTGGTGGACTACCTTATGGAGGTAGTATAGTAGATGACAACTCTGGTATCATTAGATACGTACGTATAGAATATTCAGGTGGTGCGGCAGATGCTGCTTCAGAAAATAATGGATTTTCTTTCTATGCAGTAGGAAACGGAACTACTATCCAGTACATTCAAGCTTTTGAGGGAGCTGATGATGGAGTAGAGTTTTTTGGAGGAACGGTTGATGCTTCTTTCATATCTGTAGTGGGAGCACAAGACGATTCTGTAGACTGGACTGAAGGATACACAGGTTCTTTGACTAACGTATACATTGAACACAGACAATCTCACGATAAAGGAATAGAAGGTGATGGGTTTAATACGGATATAGGAAACAACTCTGATCCTGTATTCTGGTCTGCACCTACGATTACAAATCTTACTATCAATGGTCTTGGGTCTTCTAATCAAAATGAAGCAATCCGATTACGTGCAGGAACAAGAGCTACATTTAACAACGTTCTTCTGGAAGGATTTGCAGAAGGTTTTGATCTTGATGATACTGAAACCGGAATTGGTGTATTAAATGGAGAAACTTCTGTAACTGATATCACTTTTAATGATATTACACTTACGCTTAAAAATGATACAGGAGCTACATTCAATGAAGCTGACGTTATATCTGGTATAGGTAATGGAACCGGTGCGGATTACAATTCCTGGAATTCAGGATGGACTCGTAATTAAAAACAAACTTAGAGTTAGCCAATACAAACTTTAGTTAGTTAGACTGTCTAAAAATTTAGCAATAAAGAAATCGTTGCGACTTATTTGTCATAAAAGGGAAATACTAAACCCTGACAACACACTCAAACAATCTTTATACATTTTTAGACAGTCTTTTTTATTGCATAATACCCTTATTATTGCTTAACATTTTCTTATCATTCTTATCTTTAAAATTACATTCTGATAATACAACTATAAGATTACCTTAAAATCTTTCAATAAAATTCTTTTTTAATTTGCTATATGTGAATTGGTGTTAAAACCAATAAACATTAATCTGAATAATAAGTTTAAGTCAGACTCACAATATTCAAACTTTGTTTTTAGCCGGGGAAAGTTCCTCGATGTATTCCTTAAAAATACGTGTTCGTAGAAGGTAAGGAGGTTGTAGAATTCCTACATTTACTCAACCTCCACTACCTTCTCTTATATCAAATTCATTTTTTTAAAGTCTATCCTATCAATTATATCAAATCTGATTTTAAGATTTTACTACTATGTTAACTAAAATACTACTCTTCTTCTCACTTAACACTCCATTAAACCTCAGATAATACAGAGCAAACGGTTTATTGTTGATTAGTTAACATTCAGAGTTCATTCGCATTCAACCTTCTTTTTAAACAAATGGTTTAAAAAACTGATTATCAAATCTTTATAAAACAAAAAATTTTACGTTATTTAAATGTTATTCCTATTTACTACATTTTTCTTCTCATCACAATCCCTTAAAGCAAGGATAATATTTAGCTAAAAAGTTTTACTGTAAAACCGTATTTATTTGTACCAGATTTTTACGAATACGACATGAAAAGATTTTGTACAGCTATTGCGCTGTTATTTTTAGGATTTACCTATGCACAAGAAGCTACAGGTACAGTAGCAGGAAAATTACTAGACAAAGAAAATAACGATGAACCTCTACCCTTTGCCAATGTAATTGTTAAAGGAACTTCAAAGGGAGCTTCTACTGACTTTGATGGTTTTTATGAAATTGCTGGCGTTCCTCCAGGAACTTACACTCTGGAATTTAGTTTTACCGGATATCAAACCGTGGAGATTCCTAATGTGGTAGTACAATCAGACAAAGTTGCTGTTGTGGATGCCACTATGGGAGCTACTGCTGCGGCACTGGAAGAGGTAGTTATTAAAGTTATTACAAGTAGAGAACGAGAGGAGGCTTTATTGCTTGAACAAAAAAATGCAGTAGAAATCAAACAAGCAATTGGAGCTCAAGAGCTTGCAAGAAAAGGAGTAAGCGATGCAGAAGGTGCAGTTACTAAAATCACCGGGGTAACAAAACAGGAAGGAGAAAAGAATGTTTTTGTAAGAGGTCTAGGGGACCGCTATAATTCAACAACACTTAATGGATTACCTCTTCCATCTGACAACCCTACATATAAAAATATCACTTTAGACTTTTTTAGCTCTGATATCATTAAAAATATTGGCGTAAGTAAAGTTTTTGGATCAAAATTATATGGTGATGTATCAGGAGCTAATATAGATATTGAATCCAAAGAATTAACAGGAAGAGAAGAATTGAAAATATCATTCTCTTCTGGGATTAATACTGTTACTATTGGAGAAAAAATGTTTATTCCTGATGGAACCAATGGTCTTGGTTTTGGTTTAGATAAGAACTCTCCTATCACTGACTTAGGTCAATATGCTTTCGAAAATGATTTAAATCCTGAATCTCAGAGCACCCCGCTTAATAGTAGTGTGGCAATATCAGGAGGAAAAAAGTTCAACATTCAGGATAATACTCTTAGTGTTTTCTTAGTCGGGGGATTTGATAATGGATATCAATACAGAAATGGAATTGCCCGACAAATAAATGCTACCGGAGGACTGGGAAGAGATTTAGACGTTGAACAATATGAATACAATGTATCCCAGTTATTAATGGGTAATATCAAATACAGTTTTGGTAATTCAAGAGATAATTCCATTTCCTATAATGGAATAATTATCCACGATAATGTCCAAAATGTTAGTGAGTACTTTGGTTTACAGACTAGTGTTAGTGATGATGAAGAGCGCCCAACTTTTATAAGAAGACAGCAAACAAATAATAATAATCTCTTTATTAATCAGCTTTTGACAGAATTTAAATTAAGTGATAAACTTAAAGCTTCATTGGGTGGATCATTCAGCATAGCAAGAAGTGATGAACCAGACAGAAGACAAAACACTTTATTGAGAATTGATGGGGACTTTAGAATTGCATCTGGTAGTGCTGGTTTAAATCATAGATTTTACTCTGATCTTCAAGAAGAAGATCTAGCTGCTAATTTTAATCTAAACTATTCATTATCGAATGATGAAGATGAAAAGAATAGTTTCATTGATCTAGGAGTTGACTATAGAAATACTAACAGGGATTTTAATTTTATTCAATTCAATCACGATTTCTTTACACAGACACCTGCGGATAGAAACAATTTAGATGCCATATTTAACCAACAGTCGTTAGATAGCAATACATTTAGGATTGTTACAGATAGAGGTGTAGGAACCAATGCTTTAGACCCATTCTTTTATAATGGTGAAAGAACAATTCTATCTCCATTTGCAACTGGTACATTTTCAATATTTGATAATACCACTATAAGTCTGGGTATAAGATTAGATAATGTTGAGCAAATAGTTAACTATGATACAGAGTTAATTAGCAGCGTTTCTAATCCTCCCACAGGACCAGAAGGTGTAATCGAAGAAAATTATATTCTTCCAAGCTTTAGTTTAAAGCATAATTTTACAGAGAATAGTATCTTAAGATTTGCGGGAAGTAAAACGTATACACTACCTCAGTTTATCGAAGTAGCACCATTTTTATATGAGGATGTAAACTTCTCTAGATTTGGAAACCCTTTATTACAATCTTCAGACAACTATAATGCAGACTTAAAATATGAATGGTATCCAAGCTCTGGTGAAATCATAGCTATTACCGGATTCTTTAAATATATTGATTTCCCTATTAATACTATTGAAGTTAATTCAGCCGGAAATGATATTTCTTTCGTCAATACGCCTGAGGCAACTGCTTTTGGTGTCGAACTTGAAATTAAAAAAGATTTATATAATCTGGAAATAGGAGATGAAGGATACAACAAACTTACAGGAGGCTTAAATGTATCCTATTTAAACACCAATCAGACTCTTGAAGATGTAGAAACAGACAATCTAACCGTAAGATACACCAACAATGAAGATCAACTATCAGGAGCTTCTGACCTTCTAATCAATGCAGACATAACCTTTAATGTAAAACGATCCTCTTATGACTTTCTATCATCCTTAGTCTTTAGTTATTTCAGTGACAGAATATTAACGATTGGTGTAGCAGGTAGAGAAAATATAGTAGAAACAGGTATACCAACTTTGGATTTAGTTAATAAAATAAAGCTTAATAATAAGTTCGGTATTTCTTTAAATGCTAGAAACATTTTAAATCCTGATTTCAAGTTAACTCAGGACACAACAGCTGGTGAAACTGTAGACTTATCAGTATACAAAAAAGGTATAGGAATAAGTGCCGGGTTCACTTATGAATTCTAATACTAAAATTAAATTAAATCTTTAAACTCAAAAAAACGAAAAAATGAAAAGAGTATTTTTATCTATGTTAGCAATGATTACATTGTTAGCTTCTTGTAGTGATGATGACGATAAT
>NZVW01000167.1 GCA_002697475.1 Aquimarina sp.
AAATCGCTAAAGATTGAAACTTATGAAGGTGAGGACATTTGTCATAAAATCAACTGGCATTTACATCCTGAATATGAAATTGTTTTTATCAAAAATGGTAAAGGAAAAATCTTAATCAACACCTATCATAGCTCTTATGAAGATGGTTTACTAATATTTCTAGGTCCTAACATACCACATATGCCTTTTGGCAATAGCGATTTTAAAGATAACGCAGAAGTAGTTATTCAATTTAAAAAAGAGTTTATTGAAGAACGTATGTCTTTGTTTCCAGAATTTCAATCCTTAAATTCATTTATGAAGTCTATAGATAAAGGCATTATCTTTTCAAACGAAATCCATAGAAAACTCACCAAATCATTTCTTGATTTCAAATCTCAAAATAGTTTAGAAAAGCTACTGAATTTCATTCAAATACTCCATCAACTCTCGATTTCTACAAATCACATTAATCTCAATGGAAAAATAAAAAAACTACAGATCAAATCTCAAGCCCTTGATAGAATTTCTCTGGTATATGAATATGTAAACAATCACTATCATACTCCCATTAAATCAGAGACCATTGCAAATCAATTAGGACTAACACCTAACTCATTTTCCAGGCTGTTTAAACTGTCCACAAACAGAGGGTTTATTGATTTTTTAAATGAATTCAGAATTCATAAAGCCATGGAACTTCTTGAAAATGATCATTTACAAATTGCAGAAATCATGTATAAATGTGGTTATAATGACCCTTCTTATTTCACTAAACAATTTAAAAGATATAGCAGTATATCGCCTTCAAAATATAGAGCACAATTATTAGAAAAAAAGTCTAAGCTTTAGATAGAATCCCTTGTTTAAGTATTTGCCCAAAATTAAACATATCTTCAAAAGAGCAGTAAAATGGAGCTGGTGCCAGTCTAATTACATTTGGTTCTCTCCAGTCAGTAATGACACCATTTTTCATTAAATATTCAAATAATGATCTGCCTTCTCCATGTAAAAAAACGGATAACTGAGTCCCTCTTTCTTCTTGATTAGAAGGTGTAATGATTTCAAAAGTACTATCTACTTCCTTGTCAATTTCATGCAGCACAAATTCCAGATACGCTACAATTAAATTTCTCTTTGCGATTAAAGCTTCCATGCCCACTTCCTGAAACAATTGTAAGGAGGCCAGATATGGAGCCAGTGCCAGTACAGGTGCATTACTAAGTTGCCACGCGTCTGCATCAGGCATAGGTTCAAACTCCGGTTTCATCAAAAAACGATCATCTTTATTCGTTCCCCACCAGCCTTCAAACCTTGGAATATCCTTTAATCCATGAAATCTTTCATGAATAAAACATCCGGACGCATTACCCGGTCCTGAATTCATATATTTATAACTACACCATGCAGCAAAATCTACGTTCCAGTCGTGTAAATCTAATTTAATATTACCTGCGGCATGGGCAAGATCCCAACCTACATATGCCCCTATATCATGACCTGCCTCAGTTATGGCTTTCATATCAAAGACCTGTCCATTATAATAGTTTACACCTCCAATTAAAATCAGCGCACATTCATCGCCTACCTCTTCTATGGTTTTTAGAATATCTTCTTTTCTAAAATGATGCTCCCCTTCTCTTTTCTTTAGTTCTACGATAGCATCATTGGGGTCGTATCCATGAAACCTAACCTGACTTTTGATCATGTACTGATCACTTGGAAAAGCCTTCTCCTCACAAATAATCTTAAATCTCTTACCGTGGGGTCTGTAAAAAGTTACCATCAACAAATGAAGATTAACGGTCAACGTATTCATTACAGTAACTTCAGAAGGTTTTGCGCCTACAATTTTTGCTAAAGGTTCAGCAAGTCTTTCGTGGTAATCCCACCAAGGTTTTTCTGCATAAAAATGCCCTTCTACAGCAAGCTCAGCCCAATCTTTCATAATATCATTTACATAATCAGCAGCATTTTTAGGCTGTAATCCAAGGGAGTTACCTGTAAAATAGATAACCTCTTTACTATTGACCTTAGGAAAAATGAATTTATCTCTATATGCGTTTAGCTTATCTTCTTTATCAAGTTTCTGAGCAAAATCCAGCGTATTTTCAAAATTCATAATGTTAGTTTTTGCCAAAAATAAAGATTACGTAATTGATTCTATAATCTAATGTTGAATTTTTATTACGTTAAATTAATGTCAAAATTGATTTTTAAAGGTAACAAAAATTGACTAGCGAATACATATAATAAAGACAGAGATCCTGAATGTCTTTAATCTATCAGGTATAATTCTTAAAACCTAAAAAAAATGCAAGATTTCAAAAAAGTTAAAAATGCAAAGCCAATTTCAAAAAGTAGCCAAAAATTCATTGTTGGTGGTAATTCGGCTACGTGTAACTGCCCAGGGCAGTGTATAGAAATAGATTTTTTAACAGGTAATTGTCATTGTGTGCCATGTTAAAATAATATAATTCTTAAAACTTACCCTAATCATAAAAGATTAGGGTTTTGTTTTTAAGTATTCTCAGTTTAGCTTTGCAAAAAAAATCAAATGCATTTTATTCCTGATGATCTCGATAGCTATATAGTAGCGCACTCTGAAAAAGAGCCTGAATTACTACAACAACTTACCAGAGAAACACACCAGAAAATTCTTCAACCAAGAATGCTCAGTGGGGCATATCAAGGTAGAGTTTTAAGTATGATTTCTAAGTTAGTAAACCCAACTACCATATTAGAGATTGGTACTTACACCGGTTATTCGGCCTTGTGTTTGGCAGAAGGACTAAAACCCGAAGGAAAACTGCATACTATTGATATTAATGAAGAGCTTGAAAGCTTCCAAAAGAAATATTTCGATAAATCCATATTCAAAAACCAAATCATACAGCATATAGGAAATGCTTTGAATATTATTCCAAATTTAGATTTGAAGTTTGATCTTATCTTTATTGATGCTGATAAACCAAATTATCCAGCGTATTTTGATTTAATAATCCACAAGCTAAATCCTGGAGGTATTATTCTTTCTGATAATGTTTTGTGGAGTGGCAAAGTTATAGAAAAGGTACAAGAAGACGATATTTCAACTCAAGCTTTATTAGAATACAACAAAATGTTAGTTAATGATGAAAGAATTGAAACTGTTCTTTTGCCCATCCGAGATGGTCTAACCATTAGCCGTTTAAAATAAAAAGAGATGAGTTCTTAAAATACTCACCTCTTTTCAACACTGTAACTACAATTTCTACGCTAATTCTTACTGAACTGCCTTTAGTGCATTAATATTACCATATCCGAAATTACCGTTTCTATTAGGATAAAATTCACCGGATCTTTTTAGTTTATCTAATACCTGATCTCTGGACATTGATGGATTTCTGGCCCAAACAAGAGCAGCTATACCTGCAGTCATTGCTGTAGCGACAGACGATCCACTAACATAATCTCTGACTCCCGTGTTAAACCCTATTACAGGAACATTACGGTTAGCATCACCAGCTCTTTGCATAACAATAGTAAAATCAATTTTACTACCATCATGACAGATATTACATCTGTTATAACCATTGTCTTTTATACCGGTAACTGCAACAGTTTCGCTCATACTTGCAGGAAATATAACCCCATACCAATTCGTAAATGTTGTTGAAGTACCACCAGCAGCTATTAACATTTTACCTTTGCTATATGCGTATCTAACCGCATCTTTCACGTTTCCAATTGACCAAGGATAACCTATTGACATAGAGATTATTTTGACATCTCCTCTATTACCTAAGGCTTTAAGAGCATTGCTTACACCCTTTCTTTCATGGTAATCATCCAGAACTACATCGGCAGTTCCGCGATAAGCTACGAGATTACAGTTATAAGCTACACCAACAGGCATAAAGTCATTATTTCTTGGAGCTGCAATGGCTCCTGCCATAGAAGTACCATGACCGCATCTGTCGTTAGGTCCATCTACATTATTTGACCACCACCACGGAGAGTCTATGTATGTTCCATAGCGTTGCACGGATCTTCCACTGGAAAACCCATCATTAAATCCATTACCTAATAGATTTTGACTAGAGGATATTCCTGTATCTATTAAACCTACAGTAATTCCAGCGCCGGTACTATAGTTCCAGGCATCTGTTATTTTATGAATATCAAAATTCCAAGGTAACCAGGAGTTAGGACTAATAACTCGATAATCATTACTGTTTACATTTTCACCATCCTCACCACAACCCAATTTTCCTTTTTGATCTTCAGCTGGTTGCAAATACAAATTGTAACCTATAGGATCAAGATATCTAACCTTCTCGGTCTTTTGTAAGGCTATTATTGTTTTAAGACTGGTAACCTTGGCGTCTACCACATTTAATATCTCATCATCAGACACGACGGTTCCTTCTTTATCAGTATTTTCAGACGCAGTGATAACAGAAAATATATTTTCCTTTGCACTAAGTAATTCCGGAGTCTTTTCTAAAGAAAAACTTTCTCCATCTTCACCATATCCAATACTCAATACTTCGCCACCATGAACAGTGGCACTCCATAAGACATTTGCAGGAGCCTGGGTCCAGTTAACATCTCCGTCTCTTTTTAATTCGTTTTCTATAAATTTATTTACTTCTTCTACTGAAAGTAATTTTTGATTTAAACTTTCATTAGCATTTTCATCGATAAGATCTTCAGGATTTTCTCTGGAACAGGAATACATAACTATAAGCCCCAGCATAAGGAGTGTAATCTTTTTCATTTTAGTACAAGTTAAGAGTTTGTGTGTTAATAGTTGAGATTAACAAATTCTCAAAAACAAAAAGAATTTGTTAATTATATAATTTCAGTACTAATATATTAAAAACTACTCAATTATTCTAATGTTTTTTTGTCATATTCTCATAAAAAACATCATTACTATGCTTGCATAGCACCAAAACAAGTCGTAAAAACCACCGAAAACACTAGTAAAATTAATGGTTTTACGGATTTCTTAAAATAAGATTAAATTAATTGAAAAATCTGAAATTTTGAGGATATTTCAATTTCAAATAAGGAATTAGAATAGGAAAAAAATAATATGAGAATACTTATGAAGAACTAGAACTTTCTTTTAACAGGACCCGTGATTTCATTTATGTCCTCTTTTACTTTGTCGATCTCCTTTTTAACATCAGAAGTTAAACTATCGCTAATCTGCTTTGTATCGATACCATTCTTTTCTGCACTCTTAGTGATCTCCGTTTTAATGTCATTAGTAGCATCCTTAATAACACGCATACCCTTTCCTAACCCTCTGGCTATTTCAGGGATTTTATCAGCACCAAAAACCATAACCAATATAAACACTATAAAGGCTATCTCTGCTCCACTTATAAATAAAGGTAATGTCATCATAACGATGCAAATATAGCTAATTCATAAATTCTTTTACTAGTTTTAATAGTTAGATCATTTATAAAATCTTGTTTCTGTTTTTTATAGGTAGCATAAAAAAACCACCCTGATTAAAACATCAGGATGGTTAATATTTATGATAAAAATAAAATGACTATTGTCCTTTTACTTTGTCTTTAAACTCATCAAATTCACCTAATTTTTTACGTTTAGGCCAACTATTATTAGACGTATCGATGTCTGCAGTTTCTTGATTTGGATCTACAACAATCTTTGTTATTGCTTTTGAAGAAGGAATTGCTCTTTTAACTTCATCATCATTTTTTCTCCAGATTTCCGCAGGATACGTAACCGTTTCTGTACTTCCATCCTCATAGGTATACTCTACAATCAAAGGCATTACNAAACCTCCAGGTTTCACAAATGTAACTTCATAAAAATACTTAGGATCTTTTAGCGCTTCAACTTCTTCTACTGAGAAATTATCCATCAAATATTCTTTTAAAGTCTTGGTATCCTCTATAATATTACCATTCTTTTTAATTTGATTGTACTCATCACTTCCTTCTTCCACCATAAACACTAACGGCCCAAAATCTTCTACTTTAACGCCTCTGGCTTCAGCAAACTCTTTAGCTTTTTGATTAGGTTCTTTAGACACTACATATTTAGTAACATCCTTAACTCCCATATCGGTATAATCTGTAGTATAGAACCATCCTCTCCAAAACCAATCTAAATCAACAGCTGAAGCATCTTCCATTGTTCTGAAGAAATCCTCAGGAGTAGGATGTTTGAACATCCATCTTTGAGAATATGTTCTGAAAGAATAATCAAACAGATCTCTTCCCATTACAGTTTCTCTAAGTATATTTAAACCCGTAGCTGGTTTAGCATAGGCATTAGGTCCAAACTGATGAATATTATTAGACTGCGTCATAATCGGTGATAAAAACTTTTGATTACCACTCATATATGGTACAATTTTATCTGCAGGACCTCTACGCGAAGGGTATTTTTTCAGTGGAGCAATNGCATCTGGATACCACTCTCCAAAATCTTGTTCNGCAACATACTGAACAAAAGTGTTTAATCCTTCATCCATCCAAGTCCACTGACGCTCATCACTATTCACAATCATAGGGAAGAAGTTATGACCTACCTCATGAATAATAACACTCATCATACCAAACTTAACTCTATCACTATAAGTACCATCAGGGTTAGGTCTTCCATAATTCCAGCAAATCATTGGATACTCCATTCCCTGATTCTTAGCGTGTACAGAAATTGCTTTGTGATATGGATAATCAAAGGTCATTCGACTATAAGATTTAAGTGTACTGGCCACAGCTTTAGTAGACCAATCTTCCCATAAAGGATTTCCCTCTTTAGGATACATAGATACGGCCATTACATCTTTACTACCAATTTTAACTGCCATCATATCCCATATAAAACGTCTGGAACTGGCAAAACCAAAATCACGCACCATCTCAGCCTTGAACTTCCAGGTTTTTTTATCTGTTGCAAAGCCTTTTTCCTTAGCTTCTGCTTCTTTCTGAGTTACTATTAAAACAGGATTGTCATATGATTTTTTTGCCTTTTCATATCGGCTTAACATGTCTTTTGTAAATACATCTTTACGATTTGTTAATTCTCCTGTAGCATCTAATATATGATCTGCAGGTACAGTAATATCTACCTCAAAGTTTCCAAAAGGAAGAGCAAATTCACCTCTACCCCAGAATTGATGGTTCTGCCATCCCTCTACATCATTATAGACAGCCATTCTAGGATAAAACTGAGCGATAACATACGCTCTATTTCCATCTTCAAACTCCTCATATCCGGATCTTCCTCTACCGTTAACATGGTCATTAATATTGTACCACCAATCAATTGAAAACACAAACTTATTACCTGGCTGTAATGGCTGTGGCATTTCAACCCTCATCATAGTTCTATTTATGGTGTGTACTAATGGTTTTCCTGTTTGATCTTTTACAGCAGTAATATTAAAACCACCGTCAAAAGGCTCAGCAAGATATTTACCTACAAATTGTGAAGGAGNATTAGCAGGATCAACTCCAGAAGGTTCTATCAAAGGCGTTTTGGAATCCTTCGCTCGCATATTTTGATCCAATTGCACCCATAAGAATTCTAAAACATCAGGAGAATTATTGGTATATGTAATAGTCTCATTACCATATATCTTCTTATTCTTATCATCCAGCTCAATATTCATTTTGTAATCTGCTTGCTGCTGGTAATAGGCAGGACCAGGAGCTCCTGAACCTGTTCTGAACATATTCGGAGTAGCAAACTCGTCATACATTTGTTTAAATTTATTTTGATTAGTATGACCCAGTTCTCTGGTTTCCTCAGAATTGTAATTCTCCTGTGCGTAAGCAGAACCTCCAATCACCATAAGTGACATAGACACTGCTAAAAAAAACTTCTTCATTTGTAGTGTGATAATGTGTTAAGTATAATAAATCGCAAAATAATTTTTTTTTGAAAGTTTAATGATTTATTCACTAAACTTTAACATGCCAGTATCCTTACCTTTTTCCAGAATCAAACTTTTACGATCTTCATCCTTTTTTACGTGGACAATATTTTGCTGTTCTTCAAACATATCCATTAGTAGTTCATTAGTAACCTCAATAGATTTTAAACCTTTNAGATTTTCAATTTCAATAAAGCATATCATCAAATCTTCTTCATATTTTTTTCCCAAAAAATTATATGTCAAACTTTTTCCATTAACCTTGACTTTNAATTTTTGATTAAAATATTTTTCTAAATACAAATCAATCATTTTTGAATCCTTCTTTGGACCCAATATAATAGTCTTATCGTACCTTGTTTGAAGTAAATCTTCTATATCATCAATAAAAATCCTTGTAATAATTTGTAAGGACTCTTTTTCTTCCACATACTCAATCTGAGTAACACTCACATAGAATTTATGAAACGTTGTAAAAGAAAACATTACTAGAGACATAATTAATAATCCCCCCAACCATATCTTTTTCATTAGTCAGTATTTTAAATTTTTCTTTAGGAAAGTTATATCCTCTACTTATATAAATATTCCTGTTTAATCAACCATTAATGATCCAAAACTATTCCATTTATTCTTAAATTCTTTAAAACCGTTTATGTTTTTTGTATTCTACAGCCTTGGTTTGCAAAAACTCAAGTAAATCCAATTTTGAGGAAGGTTGTAAAAGAGCTTTAAACTTTTCGTCTTCAGAGCTGAAATAAATAAAGTCCTCTATCAAATCCTCCGGTATTTGTAAGTCTTCAACGAAAAAGCGTTCTACAAAAGCTTCGGTTCCTTTTTTTACAGTCTCTTCATAATCACTTATACGTTTATTTCGTTTCAGCTTTTTGATTTTTCCTGAAATTAAATTGATTACATAATCAATGGATATAAAACCTGAAGAGCTCATAGCCGTGTACAATCTCCTTTCCTCTTGTGTTGGTTGCTCTATATCCTTAAATGGAAGACCTAAATTCTGATTGTTTACAAAAGGCTTTATCTCTACATTTTTAGAATCTTTTTCAATATTACCTGACAACGTAATATTACTAATGTTGACCTCAGGCAATTGCTCTACAATAGGATACAAATAAAACTTTTGGATACCTTTTAAATGTCCTTCACTGACAACAATAGTCTTAATTTCGTACTGCACAGATGAAAAAATAATAGAGTCATTGATTGCAGCAGGAATTGTAAAATAACCGGATTCATCATTGGTTGTTCCTAATTTTTGAGTAAAGTTCACAATGTTAATTGCATAGCCCTGCAATGAGTCTGCTAAAATTTCACCTCTAAGATATTCTATTTGGCCAAAAAACAGGTTTTGAATTAGTAGAAATACAACAATAAAGTATTTTTTTAGCATAAAAATCTTTTAAGAACATTGCTTACTTAAAAAAGACTTTAAATATATGTGATTGTTGCGCTAAGACTACTGCTTTTCTCTATACTGTTTACTTTGATATACCAAAAACTCCAGGAGATCTAGTTCCTTACCTTCTTTGAAATAAGTTTCATCTAAGCCTTTATCTTCAGCATAAAAAATGAAGTCGTTAATTTGATCTTTTTGTAACAAAAGAACATTCCTAAAAAAATCATCATCATACACCTTTCGCATTTTTACATCTAAATCTTTTTGAAGATCAGCTTCATCATTTCTTTTATTAAATGCCAGTTTAAACAAGTTAACAAAGTTTAAACCATTGATCATTCTATCTTCTAAAAAAACTGTATTTTTCACAGGAGTCTGTTGATCAGGTCTAAAATCATAATCGGCGTCATTAATTCTGCCCTGCGTCTCTTTAATCACCTCTACAAGCCCCTTATCCTGAGCTAAAACTACTCGATTGACGTCTGCTTTTACATTTCCTGACAAATCATATGGCATAACTACAACTTCATCTAATTGATTGATGGTTTCATTAAGAAATACGGATAGTCTTTTTGAATCCACAATTCCTTTATCCACAACAACCGTAAATTTTTGAAATTGCATTGCTACTATTTCGATTCTATCCCCTACCCCTGCAACAATTTGAAATTCTCCATTTTGATTTGTTATTGTTCCTCTGTTTGTAGCTCGATTAAAAACTACAATGCCCTCTACTTCATCATCTATCGAAGCTTTGATAACACCATTTACGGGAACTCTAGTAGTTATCTGCGCAAATGATGAAAATGAAATGCATATAAGTATGAAAGAAAGTACATATTTGATCATAGTAAGTGTGTATATAATTAAGCTACAAGTTATGAAGCAAAATAAAGATTTCAATATAATAAAACGTTAAACTACCTTTACCCCTAATTGATCTAATAGAAAAATTTCTTTTTAAATGAAAAACTGCGTTATAGCCAGCACTTCTACTATCCACGGAAGCCAGCCTCTCACTTATCTTTTTGATACTCTTGAGGAACTATATAAAGAATGTAATGAAATTCTATTTATACCTTATGCCAGACCAGGGGGTATATCCCACGACGAGTACACCATAGGAATCAATAATATTTTCAAAAAAATTGGTAAAAAAACTCTGAGTGTTCATATGTTTGAGGATACAAAAGCCTCTGTAAAAAATGCTGAAGGTATCTATACAGGAGGAGGAAATACTTTTCTATTAGTAGATCAATTATACAGACACAGTCTAATCCCTACTCTTAAGGAAGCAATTGATAATGGAACTCCTTATCTTGGCACAAGTGCTGGCAGCAATATCTGTGGTTTGACAATGCAAACCACGAATGATATGCCAATTGTTCATCCTCAAAGTTTAACAACTTTAGGTATAGTTCCCTTTAATATCAACCCACACTACTTAGACCCTGACCCTAAATCTACACACAAAGGTGAAACCAGAGAAACCAGAATAAAGGAGTTTCATAATTTAAACTCTCCTCCAGTAATAGGATTAAGAGAAGGGAGCTGGCTGAGATTAAAAGAGGATGATATTCTACTTGAAGGAAACCTTAACGCTAGAATTTTTATAAAGAACAAAGAACCATACGAGATAAGTCCTAATACTTCTCTGAAAGATCTAAATTAATTATGGATTATAAACTTATTTTACAAACCATAAAAAATGAAGTTGCTGCGCTAGAAAACACAGG
Source organism: Aquimarina sp. (assembly GCA_002697475.1). Classification (GTDB taxonomy): domain Bacteria; phylum Bacteroidota; class Bacteroidia; order Flavobacteriales; family Flavobacteriaceae; genus Aquimarina. The sequence goes on from NZVW01000167.1 coordinate 11,042, forward strand.
TAATGTAGCGACCTATATTCCTGAATTAGCAAAAATAGACCCTTCAAAATTTGGTATGCATTTAAATTGTATATCATCCGGAGAATTTAATTTTGGAGACTGCAATGAACGTTTCTCTATCCAGAGTATTTCGAAAGTTTTTTCTCTTACGCTTGCTATGACACTTATGGGAGATGAACTTTTTGAAAGAGTTGATGTAGAACCATCAGGAGACCCTTTCAATTCATTGGTTCAATTAGAATATGAACAAGGCATCCCCAGAAATCCTTTTATCAATGCAGGAGCTCTGGTAATATCAGATATACTGATTTCTAAACTAGAAAATCCAAAAAAAGAATTTATTGAATTCGTCAGAAAACTATCAGGGAACCCATCCATTGATATCAATGAAAGCGTCTTTAACTCTGAACTTAGTAACAGTTTTAGAAACGCAGCGCTTGTAAACCTAATGAAATCTTTTGGTAATATAGAAAATGCCATTGAAGATATACTTGACTTTTATATCTATCAATGTTCAGTATCTATGAGTTGCGCAGAGCTTTCCAAAGCATTTGAAATTTATGCGAACTCAGGAGCTTCTTTTAATTCTGAGGAACAAATTATTACTTCAAGAAAAACAAAGAGAGTAAATGCTATAATGCAGACCTGTGGATTTTATGATGAAGCCGGGGAATTTAGCTTTAGAGTTGGATTACCAGGTAAAAGTGGGGTTGGCGGAGGAATTGTCGCAGTGCATCCGGGCCAATACACAGTGACTGTATGGAGTCCTCCTCTTAATCCAAAAGGTAATTCAGAATTAGGCATGTATGCATTGGAGCGTTTGACAACTTTGACTGGATTATCAATATTTTAGTAAATATCGATTTAGTTATTTCTGTCAAAAATAATTATCTTCAACCAGAACTTAACACCTTATTATGAAGAATAAAGTGGTTTTCATCTTTGGGATCGTATTACTTATAGCATTGATAGCAACATATTGGAATCATTTTGATAATGGTTTTCATTTTGATGATTCACATACCATTGTCAATAATGTTCATATTACAAAAATTGAGAACATCCCTCATTTTTTTTATAACAACAACCTATTCAGTTCTAGTCCATTTAATAAAGGAATTAGACCAGTAGTTTCTACTACATTGGCAATTGATTATTGGTTGGCAGGAGGGCTGAACCCTTTTTATTTTCATCTATCAACATTCATAATATACCTGATATTAATTGTTCTTCTTTTTCTTCTTTTTAAGAAAATCATAAACATATCAACAAACCATAATACTAGAATATATCTTTTATTTTTTTCAGTTTCTTTATTTTCTTTACATACGGTAAATGCAGAAACCATAAACTATATAATATCAAGATCAGACGTATTATCTACTTTCTTTATAGTACTTTCCTTTGTATTATATATATATGCTCCCTCTGCCAGAAAATATTATATCTACGTGATTCCGGCGATATTTGGTGTTTTTTCTAAAGAAACTCTTGCAACTCTTCCTATATTGCTTTTTTTCTATATCGCTTTCTTTGAAAAAAACTTATCCATTTACGATATCATAAACAAAAACCATATAAAAAAATTTATACGAATATTCATTGATTTAATTCCTTTGATTGCTGTAATTATAATCACACAACTATATACTTTATCTAAGGCAGGAACGATTGCAGGCTTATCCAATCCTACATATAATTATATCATTACTCAACCCTATGTTTGGTTACATTATTTTATTAGTTTCTTTTTACCGGTTAACCTAAGTGCGGATACTGATTGGAAGGTTTTTGATTCTATATTTGATGACAGAGCAATAATCGGTTTTATCTTCTTATTCCTTCTAATTTTTTACATAATCAAATTCTCAAAGAACAAAACAGACAGACCCATATCATTTGGTTTACTGTGGTTTGCAGTTGCATTAATACCAACCTCAATTGTGCCCTTAGCTGAAGTACTTAATGATCACAGAATGTTTTATCCATTTATAGGGTTAACATTAGCCACATGCTACTTTATCTTTATAAAACTCAAAAATTACAAAACCAAAAGCCCCAAATTTTTTCAAAATCTCTGTATTCTTTGTGGAATTGGGATACTTTTCGCTTATGCCTACGGCGCACATCAAAGAAATAAAGTTTGGCAAAACGGAGAAACCTTATGGTATGATGTAACAGTAAAAAGCCCTAACAACGCAAGAGGTTTAATGAATTATGGTTTAGAGCTTATGGCGCAAGGCAAATATGAGACTGCAATGACATATTATGATAAAGCATTACAAATCGCTCCTAACTATGATTTTCTTTACATCAATATTGGAATTTTAAAGAATGCTACTAATAAAAGAGATGAAGCCGAACTCAACTTCAAGAAGGCAATACAACTTAATTCCTTAAATGACTTGACACACTTTTATTATGCTAAATTTCTAAAAGAACAAAATAGATTAAATGAAGCGATTTCGAGCATAAATGAAGCTGTTAAATTAAGTCCGCTATCTATTAGAAATAATATTTTAAAGCTTAACCTTTTAGTAGAGCTGGAGTATTGGGATCAGGCAAAGAAAACAGCAAAAGAAATTCTTGAAATTGACCCTGATAATACAATTGCTAAAAATGTATTATCTACAAAAAAACTGTCTAAACTAGAACTAAAAAGAATCGCGGTTCAAAATGATCCTAGTGCACAGAAGTATTTAGATTTAAGTCTAGAATATTATAATTTAGGGGAATACAAAAAATGCATAGAAGCCTGCCAACAAGCTCTTATATTAAAACCAGACTATTATTTAGCATATAACAATATTTGTACTTCATATAACCAATTAAATGAATTTAAGTTGGCAGAAGAAGCTTGCCAAAAAGCGCTTGATATAAATCCTGAGTTTGAATTGGCAAAAAATAATTTAAAATGGGCAAGAAGCCAGTTAAATAAGAAATAATAGCACTATGTCCGGAACTGAAAAGGAAGATTATACAAAAAGGCTTATTGATAAACAATCTGTGTGGTGGAAAACATTTTTAAACGTACAACTACCATATAAATGGAATATCAAAAGGATTAGGCCAGGTTTTACATTAGATGTTGGCTGTGGAGTAGGTAGAAATTTATTGCATTTAGATAAAAAAGGTATAGGTGTAGACCATAATACAAGCTCTGTAGAAATTTGTAAGCAGAAAGGATTACAAGCGTTCACTGTTGCTGATTTTTTGAATTCAGAGTTTAGTAAAGAGAAAAGTTATGATTCTGTTCTAATAGCTCATGTTCTGGAACATATGACTGTTGAAGAAGGCAAAGATTTGATAAGCTTTTATTTAAAATACCTGAAAGATGAAGGAAAAATAATAACTATAACACCTCAGGAAGCAGGGTACAAATCAGATAGAACTCATGTAACGTTTATCGATTTTAAAAAAGTAGAAGAAATTTTCGATGATTTGGATTGTTATATACAAAAATCATATTCATTTCCATTCCCCAGATTTATAGGAAAAATCTTCAAGTACAATGAGTTTGTTTGCATAGCCAAGAAAAGACTAGACTAAATTTTCTTTGTGACCTAAAGAATATATCCATGACCAAAAATTCCCCAATGTTTTACCCCATATTTTTTGAAAAATCATTTTCTCTTCCTTTCTTCTTACACCAGAGAGGAGCTGATTTGTCGTTTCAGATTGAGGATGAATTCTATGATACATCAATCGCTTAGTAATAAAACTAACAACACCTTTTTTTTCAGAAATATCTATCCAAGCCTTCCAATCTAAAGCACATTTAAGCTCCTCTGAAAATCTAAAATCACCTGTGTTTTTGAGATTCAAAGTAACTGAAGGACAACAAATTGGATCTCCGAATAGATATATAGATTTTTTCAACCATTTACTCTGGTGACTATTTTTTATATAAAAAGGCGTTAATAAAATTCTTTTCACTATAAGGTTCAAGGTGAAAGCCTTTTTTCTTCCTTGAAATAAATTGTAGTAATCTGTAAACAAAAACAAAATACCTTCCTCACCTAAACTGCCCTTTTTCTTCAAAACTTCACTCGTATAATTTGGGTCATAAATATCATCCTGGTGAGCGATGGTAACCAATTCGGTTTCAACTTTTGATAGGGCAAAATTCCAATCTGCTCCAATCCCTTTTATTTCAGAGTTATTTATGTAATAAGGTATATTATATAAAATTGCAAGATCTTCAATATATGAAGAAGGAGTTGAAGTAGTAATAATCACTTTGCTTTTTATCCTCTGATTAATTAAACTTTCTATACAATCCTTTAAATATATTGATTTCTTATAGGCAGGAATTACAAAAGTGTGTTCAACAATCATAAATCATTTTCTATTTTATTCTTCATTAGAGCAATTTCCTGGGCCATTTTCTTATTTTTTTTATGCAAACTTGAGACAACAACACTTAGATGTAACAAGTAGATAAATATCACAAAAATACTTACCGTAAAAACAAAATTTGCAGGTAGATAAATACCAATTAAATTTGACACGAAATCTAAGCCTCCTCTCCAAAAAGAAAATATAATCAACAATATTGTGGAGCAAATCCATATAAAAGAATACTCTTCACGTAATTTCCCTTTCACAATTAATCTTACCACATAAAATGTAAGTACTAAACTAGCTGCAATAGCAATTATTTGAATTCTTTCCATAGTTCTAAAAAATCTTTTTAAACTTTAATCTTAGATAAGTATAAAATATAGCAAGAGAAACTTTTACCATATAATAAAATGATGATAAAAAACGGATTGAGGACACGCCCCCTGATCTCGCCACCATAGTAACAGCAACTTCTTTTATTCTCAAATTATTAAGTTTAAAAAATACTATAGACTCAGGTTCGGGATATTCATCAGGGTAGTATTGACAGACTAAGCTTAAAGTCTTTTTATTTATTAATCGAAGACCAGAAGTACAATCAGTTATTCGAATTCCCAATAAAAATTTGTTTAAAATCGTAAAATAACGAATACCCATTCTTCTCAGGAAAGTAGATTGAAAACCTTCTTTAAGAATAAATCGAGATCCTATAACAACATCAAGATCATTCCTTTTTAGTTCATAAAATAATTTTACAACTTCCTCTGCTGGATGCTGCCCATCACCATCTATTTGGACTGCATAATCATAATTATTATGATATGCATAAATATAACCCGTTTGAACAGCACCACCAATACCAAGGTTAACAGGTAAATCTAAAACTATACATTTCTCCTTTCTAGCTAGAAATGAGGTCCCATCCGTAGAACAATCATTAATTACAATAGGAATAATTTCAAAGTCCTTATTGCTTATTGAGTTTACCGCCCTAATTACACTTACAATATTATATTCTTCGTTAAACGCAGGAATTATAGCGGCAATTTTTTGAATCATACAACAAAACTTTGAATGCAATTTATTCAAAAAACAACTTAAAAAGCAAAAGAAAATTAAAAATAGAAAAGAAAAAGAGCGGGAGACCGGGTTCGAACCGGCGACATTCAGCTTGGAAGGCTGACGCTCTACCAACTGAGCTACTCCCGCGTATTGGTTGAGAAGGCAAAAATAATCCTTTTCCTTTAATATAAAAATTTTATAGAGAAAAATTAAAAAACCACCAGATTACGGAAAAACCGCAATAAAAAAACTAGTAAAACAGTTTTTTATCCTTATTAAATAGCTTTTTATCGATTATTTTCAATACATTTGTTAACAATTTACCAAAATTTACTTTATTTGGTAATAATTTAGCCTTTAATCATTTAGACTATTTAATTGAAATTATAAAAATAACTGTAGCCCTAATACAAACTTCAAGAACCTGCTTATGAAGATAAAAATTACCCTGATTTTATTTATCTTACTGGGAATAACTTATTCCTACTCCCAAGTAAAAATTGGAGATAATCCTAATATTATCGATTCTTCTTCAATACTGGAACTAGAAAGCTCTGATAAAGTTTTCGTTTTAACAAGAGTCACAACCTCTCAAATGAACAGCATCACTCCTTTAAATGGTGCTCTAGTTTATAATACTGACGATAATTGTCTTTATCAATATGCAGATAATAACTGGATAAGTTTATGTGGCGCTTCTAATGATGATCAACAATTATCATTTGATTCAACAACAAATATTCTAACGCTCGAAGATGGTGGATCTGTCGATTTATCTTCTCTAATTTCTAGTGGACCAACGGGGCCAACCGGACCAACAGGTCCTACTGGAGCTACAGGTGAGCAAGGAGCCACAGGTGCCACTGGTGCGCAAGGACCAACGGGTGCTACCGGAGCCACTGGCGAACAAGGACCAACAGGTGCTACCGGAGCTACTGGTGAAACCGGAGCTACTGGAGCACAAGGACCAACAGGTGCTACTGGAGCTACCGGAGCGCAAGGACCAACAGGTGAAACCGGAGCTACTGGAGCAACAGGAGCACAAGGACCAACAGGTGCCACTGGAGCAACCGGAGCGCAAGGACCAACAGGTGAAACAGGTGCCACTGGAGCAACAGGAGCGCAAGGACCAACAGGTGAAACAGGTGCCACTGGAGCAACAG
>NZVW01000168.1 GCA_002697475.1 Aquimarina sp.
ATGCTCAGCAATACTATGTCTGGATTTTTCCTGGGTTAGGTCTTTTTCTATAAGAGGTACATAAAAGAAGCGCTCCTCGCCATCTGCATGAATTTCTAATTCTTTCTTTAATTCTTTAAAGATTTCATCCCTCTTTTCTGTGTCTCCGGATGTATCTACTAATTTGTCTAGAAGTGATCGTTGTATCTCGTGATCTTTTCTTAAGGCTTCAAAAATGTTCATAGGTTTTACTTTTTAAAAGAATGGCCTCCGTAAAAAAATACTGGAGACCATTCTCAACTAACCAATCTAATATTCAATCAATCAAAAACTATTTTTAATTAGTATAAATTACTTTTGTGTTTTCAAGTGTTTTCTTAAAGTCACTAGCATTTTTTACATACTTGTATCTGCTATTGAAAACTCTATCTGGCTTTTCACCAACGATAATATATTTAACGTTTAAGTCTGGCGCGTTTAATATTACCTGATCAGAAACTCTCATTTTTTTATCACCCAATGTTTGGTCAGTGGATTTAAGCTCAGCTATGACATATAGGTTGTTATCTGTAGCGATAATTTCTTTAATATCAATAGTGTGTTCTTTATCAGTCACTTCGGCTTCAACCATCAATGTCATTTCCTCTTTCTCATTATCATTAGGCATATCAACATCAATATAAGGGACTTCCACTTCTTCTTCTTCCATCACTATCACCACCTTAGGTACTTTAACGGTCTCGGTTCTGGTGCCAACATTAACATCTGCCCAGTCAACGTCATATTCAGGCAATTGTCCTGGTTCCGTTTCTACATCGACATCTACTTCAGGTAATTCTGCTTTTTCGGTTTTCTTAATATCACAGCTAAAAATTAGCATAGAGATAGAAAGTATAAAAATTATTCTTTTCATAATATTTGTGTGATTTTGTTTAATTCAAAACTACTATGACTTTGTAATCTAACCGTGCGCGTTTAGTATTTTTATTGACTTGTATGAAAAACAAAGCATTGATGTACAATATGATAAGGGTTAACGGTTTGACCATATCAGTCAAAGAAGGTTTTTTTTACCTTATATATTTCATTTTAAATGAAAATTGGTAAAATGGTATTTAAAGGATTAAAAGCATTATATATTAATTGTACTCTAAAGAAGTCCGGGCAGTTGAGTCATACCGAAGGGTTATTACAGGTTTCTATGAATATCATGAAATCAGAAGGTGTGGAAGTGGATTATCTTAGATTGGTTGACTATACGATACCGGTTGGTGTACAACCTGATATGACTAAGGAGGGAGAAGATCAGGATGATTGGCCTGAAATCTATACGAAGATAATGGATGCTGATATTTTAATCATTGGAACTCCTATATGGTTAGGAGAGCGATCATCAATAGCGTCAAAATTAATAGAAAGGCTGTATGCTATGAGTGGCAAAACCAATGATAAAGGTCAATATATATATTATGGTAAAGTTGGAGGCTGTGTGATTACCGGAAACGAGGATGGAATTAAACATTGCGCCATGGGTATTTTGTATGCTCTGCAGCATTTAGGTTATTGTATACCCCCTCAGGCCGATTGTGGATGGATTGGTGAAGTGGGCCCCGGTCCTAGTTACCTTGATAAAGAATCCAAAGGAGAACACAATGATTTTACCAATAGAAATACTACTTTTATGACATACAATCTGTTGCATATGGCTGCTATGCTTAAAGAAAAAAACGGTTTTCCTTTATATGGTAACTCAAAAAAAGAATGGGATAAGGGTAACAGGTGGAAGTTTAATAATCCAGAATATAGATAGTATTTTTTATGAATATAACTAAAACAGGTCTTAAATTCTTAAAAAAGCTATATCGTCAAATTCTTGCCAGTATCGCTTTTTATCCAGTACTAATAAGTTTTGGTTTTTTGATATTTGGATTCATAATTACTTCTGTTGAGAGTGTTGAGGTGGTCAATGAATTGAAAGAAAAAATTCCTTATTTAATCATAAGAGATCCTGATGTTGCACAGACCATTTTGTCTACACTGATTGGAGGTATTTTTTCCCTGACAGTGTTTAGCTTTTCCATGGTAATGGTGGTACTAAACCAGGCATCTTCTAATTATTCCCCCAGACTTTTACCGGGATTAATTTCTAATAAAAAGCATCAAATCATATTGGGGGTTTACATAGGCACACTACTATATAATGTGTTAATTTTAATTTCACTTGGTGCTTCGGATATTAGCAAGAACTCTGTTGGTCTGTCTACGATGATTGCTGCTATTTTTGGTATAGTCTGCGTCAGTCTATTCGTATACTTTATTGACACAATATCAAAGTCAATACAGATTTATAATATTATTGATAAAATTTCTGCTTATAGTTATAATTTTTTAGAGGAAAAAATTGAAAAACAAGAAGAATACAGTGGGGAAAGTCAATGGTGGAGAGTTATTCGAAGCAATAGGACAGGATATTATAAGGGTTTTGATAGTTCTTTGATGAGCGACTATTTTGAAGAGAACAAAAATGTTTTAGAAATTTTACCCTACAAGGATCAACATATCTGGGAGGGGATGCCGATTATGCATATAAAAGAAAAAGTACCTGATGATGAGCTCAAATCCTTATTGCTTTGTTTTCACTTTTCGCCTGATAAGCATGAGGACAATAGTTATACAGGGGGTATGATTAAATTGATGGAAGTGGCTGTAAAGGCGATGTCACCAGGAATCAATGATCCTGGTACCGCCATTGATGCGGTTACTAAAATAGGTCCTCTATTGGATAAAAGCTTCAAGATTTTTCCTAAAACAGCTGAATATTTATATGACGATAAATTAAAGCTTATCAAAAATAATGTCACCCCAGATGAGCTTATGCGACTTATTATTCAACCTATCAGGCAGTATGCAAAACAGGACTCTTCTGTAATGTATGTACTTATTAATACCTTATTATATATAAAAAATGACAATTCAGTTTTAACTCAGGGGCGTATAGCAGTTAATCGTGAACTTGAGTTGGTCAGAAAAGATATTACTGAAAGTATTTTTAATGAAGGGGATCGTGAAAGAATAGAATTACTCTTTCAGGATATTGATTAAGTAGTGTTTTAAGACCTGTACATCCAGATAAGAGTTAATGATCATTGGAAATGAGCTAATTGCAATCAACTTTCGTGCGTACTTTTGATATCAGTGGAAATTAATAGTGCAATGGATAGTCTAAAGATGAAAGAAGAGAAAATAATGCCGTTAGTTTTAGAGTTAAATCTTTTATTGGCAGATCTACAAGTTTATAAAACCAAATTAAAAAACTTTCAATGGAATGCTCTAGGCAGAGGAAGCTTAGAATTGCAGAATAAATTCCAGCGGCTTTATGCCTCGTGTTCTTCTTATTCAGATAAGACGGCCAGGCGGATAATAGTTTTAGGTTACCATCCTATCAGTAGATTAAAAGACTATTTAGAGCTTTCAACGCTTGAAGAGAGTCTTCCTAAATTACCGGTAACCTCAATGGTTAAAAAAATAACAGAAGACATATCTCATCTTCTTAAAGATATAAGAAGATCTTTAAAATTGGCACTTAGCCTTGATAATTACGGCACTGTCGATTTACTTACGTATCTGACGGCAAATCTTGAAGAAGATTTGAGTGGGTTACAATCCTTGCAGAAAGAGGAAGGAACGTATCTCAATACAATACACAACAAAATTTAAACTAAATAACACAAATAATTATATTATGAAAACTATAAAATGTATTCTGTTAGCAATAACCTTATTAATAGGTATCAACTTACAAGCACAGGATGGTGAAGTAGGGATGAAAGCGATGACAGAAAAAAATTTCGAATATGAAAAGGATGGTAAAATGATTCCTTATGAAATAAAGATATTTGAGAATAGAGAATTTAAGGTAAAGCTTAAAGAAGAGGATAAAAACAAACTGAATCAAGAAAGAGTATTAACTCCTGCGAGGGTAAGTAAGTTAATTTTTGTTGATAATGATGCGGATAAAGACTTTGACAGATATATAGTACTTAGATATCCTAAGGATGCTAATGATAGTTTTGAGTTAGAACCAACAAAGCGTGGTTTTGCAGTTAAAGTTAATAAAAGATATATGGAATATATTTTTGGAGAGGGTGTATACTTTGTAAACAATGAAGACAGAGATTACTTCATCGTTGAAGAATTTAATGCGATGTAGATTTTGGGATTACTTTAAGAATTTAAAAATATGAGCCTTCCTTCGGGGAGGTTTTTTTATGGTTAAAATTAACATAAAAAAATATTTTTTGACTTTTCATTATGATTAAATCAATGTTTTAACAAAAATATAGTTTTTTTTTCATCTCGATTAACACTTGTGTAATATGTTTTTCCATAATTTCAACATTAAGTTGTAAGGGTAACCCTATAAAGTTAAAATCTTAACAACCTAAAATAGACAATTCACATCAACAAAATTAAGACTAACTAACTATGAAAACAGTAACGATTGATAACAATAATGCTTTTAAGTCATTAAGAAGTATTCATCAAATGATTGGGGGCGAAATAAAGAAATCAAAGACACAGCAAATACTAACTGTGAATAATCAAAATGCAAAGGGGCAAATCAAAGCTAGTATTTATGATAGAGGATTAACTTTATTAGAGTATAATATCATATTTAGAGATGAGGTGGAAATAATCATTGATACTGATGAAACCAGTCCTTTATTTATGTTTTATTTTGCTCAGGGGCATGGATTCCACAGATTAAATAGAGATGAAGAACTTCGTAAGATAGAACAATATAGATCTGTGATTATTTCAAGTTCTAATGATTCTACAATGTGTCTTAAGTTTCCTGCTGATGAAAAACTGGAATTGAATGAGGTGCAGATTGACAGGCAAGCCTTTTTAAGTAAAAAGGTCTTTAATATAAATACTATTGAGGGAGACTTATATGAAGCTTTTACCAATGATGAAGCAACAAAGGATTTTGTCTTTTACGGAGCTTTTGATTTAAAATTATGTGACGCCATCGCTGAATTAAAAGAAGATTGTGATAATGAAATGGTGGCCTTATTGAAAAAAGAAGGGATAGTGTATCAAATTATATCTGACCACTTACGTCTGTATTCAGCTGCAATGGAAGATAATAATCTTGACACTTCACTATTGAAAAGAGAGCTTAAGGCAATTAAGGAGTTATCTCTTAAGATATCCAAAGATGTTTCTAAAGACTACTGTCTTGATGCACTTTCAGAAGAAACAGGTCTTCCACAGGCTAAATTACAGGAAGGATTTAAGTTACTTTACGGTAGGACTGTAACAGAATATATAAGACACTTAAGACTAGAAGTTGCCAGAGATCTTATGAATGATTCAGATCTTAATATATCAGAGATTGTTTATACTATAGGATTTAGTAGTCGTAGTTATTTCTCCAAGATATTTAAAGAGAAATATAATATAAGTCCTAATGAATATAAGAGTAAAGTATTCCAGCCTGTAACAAGAATTAGCAGAAATAAGTCCACAAATTTAGAGGTAGTAGCTTAAGCGCTACCACCTCTTTTGTTTATAAGTTGAAGTATTGAATTTGGAGTGATGTTTTATTTAAAGACTTTCTTTAGTAAGTACATCATTCCAAATTTTTTGACTATACTCCAGATAGATGGAATCCAATTGTAAGGTTTTAAATCTTCCTTAGTTTCAGATTTTAGGAGTTTAAGTTCCTCAATAGCAATCTGTCGCTCTAATTGAAGTTTCTTAAGGTCGTATTTAATCTCGGCAAACGAGGTATAATTTTTTCGCATTCCTTATGTACTTTTGGATAGTTTAGTCGTCAAAGAAAGTTTCTGACATCTTTTTAATTACAGTCTTATCTATTTGCTTTCTTAAGAAATATATAAGAAGGCCTAACAACATTAATGCTGCACCAATGATAAGACAGGATAAAATAATGCTGCCTAAAGCATTACCTAGCGCTATCGCTCCGGAAACAGTCATAAAAATAAGTCCTAAAAAAAGTAGGCCGCCAATGACGGCCATTTTGCTTAGAAAGGAAAAGGCATTTGTTGTTTGTTGAAACAACTTGAGTTTGTAATACTCCTTTGTAGTTTCTACATATTTTTTTCCTATGTCTACTGCTTCTGAAGAATTATGGTTTAGTGAATCAAATAAACTCATTTATGATTTTTGAAGTTTTTTATTCTTCTGCTTTAATTCTGCCAGTTTCTGCTCCATAACAGTAATCACTTCTTCNGCTTTATAGCTNGCGTTACTNACTATAGATTCTATCTGAGAGTCAAGATTTTCTTTCTTATGTGCTATTGTATCAGCCATTTGATCTCTGAATTGATAGGTGTTTTCCACTAATCGGTCTTTAGCATAAGATGCTTCTTCTGCCAGTCTTCTTCTTGTGTTTATTCCTTTATCCGGGGCATATAATATACCCAAAACTGTTCCTATCGCTGTTCCGGCAAGAATGCCAAGAAACGTATTTCCGTTATTACTCATTAGAATTGGTTTTTAATTAATATTATTTTCAGTGTACCTCAAAGGTGTCTATTTTTTACAGTATCCCTTGACTCTAAAAAAGTTAATCTTGACGTATTTCATAATTTTGTTAGGGTTACATATCTAATCATTTAAGTTAAAAGTACAGATNNCTTTTATNTAAATTACATCTCAAAAAAATTAAAGGTTTACGAAAAAATGAGTACNACATTTAAATCCATAAATCCTTATTCAGGAAATGTGATCAAAGAATATAAAGCACACTCCGGTAAAGAGATAAAGGACATACTAAATACATCAGAAGAAACAGCTAAAAGCTGGAAGAAGATAGAGTTATCAGAGCGATCAGAATTGATAAGAAGAGTAGGAGAGCTGTTAGAAGAGCGCAAACGCGAATATGGAGCGTTAATCACAGATGAAATGGGTAAACCCATTTCAGAAAGTATCGCAGAGATAGAAAAATGCGCCTGGCTTTGTGAGTTTTATGCAGTGAATGCAGAAGATTTCCTGGCAGATGAACTTATTGACACAGAAGCTCAGGAAAGCTTTATCAGCTATGATCCTCTGGGATGCATACTGGCGGTAATGCCGTGGAATTATCCTTTTTGGCAAGTGATGCGATTTGCAGCACCAACGCTTACTGCCGGCANCGTGGGCTTGTTAAAACATGCAAGTAATGTATCCGGTTGCGCTATGGCATTGCAGGAACTTTTTANNGATGCNGGATATCCGGAAGGGTGTTTTCAAACCTTATTAACAGACCACAAGGTTATTGAAGATATCATTGCAAACAAAACAGTTAAAGCAGTAACACTGACCGGAAGTACTAAGGCAGGACAAGCCATAGCTTCTATTGCCGGAAAAAACCTGAAGAAAACGGTTCTGGAACTGGGAGGAAGCAATGCGTGCATTGTTTGGGAGGATGCCGATCTGGATCAGTATATAGATGTGATGGTAAAGGCCAGAATGCAGAATACAGGTCAAAGCTGTATTGCAGCTAAACGATTCATTGTAGTAGAAGATATCTATGATCAGTTTCTGGAAAGGTTTATCTCAAAGATAGAGTCACTAAAAAAGGGTGATCCTACTGATAAGGATACAGAGATAGGCGTAATGGCAAGAGAGGATTTAGCAAAGGAATTGCATAAACAAGTTGAAGAATCCATTAAGAGCGGAGCTAAGGTTGCCTTAGGTAATACAAGGGATAAGGCGTTTTATGAACCTACTGTTCTGACAGAGGTAAAACCGGGAATGACGGTTTTTGATGAAGAAATTTTTGGTCCTGTAGCTTCAGTTATCAAAGCAAAGAGCAGGGAAGAAAGTATTGAACTGGCCAATAATACGGACTTTGGATTAGGTACTATGCTATTTACAGAAAGTGTTGAAGATGCATCACATCTTACAGAGGATATAGAAGACGGAGCCTTTTTTATAAATGAATTAGTTAAGTCTGATCCCAGACTACCATTTGGCGGGACTAAAGGATCCGGTTATGGTAGAGAACTTTCAAGAGAAGGTATTTTAGAGTTTGTCAATAAGAAAACTGTTTATATAAAATAATTAAAAGTTAAATAATGAAATTCGTTAAAGAAGAAGAAGAAAACAGAGAAGATTATATTTTTCAAAAAAATGAAAAGACCAGGTTCGGTGCGAAATTTATAATTATCACATTGGTATTGTTAGCGATAGCTGTTGTCGCTTCCGGATTGTATTTTGAATGGTTTTAATGAAACATAAAGGTGATGAGTAAAGATAGACCGCGAATAAAAAATGAAGAGCAATACGAAGCTCTGCGTGATAAAGGATATAGTAAGGAGAAATCTGCACGAATAGCCAATACTGAAGATAGCGGAGAAAAAGGCGGCAAGGCTGAAAAGTATGAAGATAGAACCAAGGAGGAGCTGTATGAGCAGGCAAAAAAAGTGGGTATCGAAGGAAGATCCAATATGAATAAAAAAGAACTGATCGAAGCACTACGTAATAATTAAATAGTACGGTGATGTAACGAATCAAGAAAGACCGTCTTAAAGGTTTATCCTGACTATAATTATAACTCTAAGCTGTCACATCGAGTGATTTTTTTGTAACAAAAAATTGTATCGAGATGTAATTGAGCATACTGCTTACAAAAAGGTCTCGATACAACGTCTAGCTTTTCCAGCTATCCGCCACTCGACCTGACACGTTTTAGCTTATAATATGTTAATTGCTTGAATTATAGCTAATCAATAACGTAATTTCACAACTTGTCCCGGTTCATCGGGATCGAGTGTCCCAAACTTGTTTTGGGATCTATCGAGATGTAATTCAATATGTTGCTTATCAAAGGATCTCGATAGCAGACCAAAATTTTAACAAAAATTTCCTTGATGTAGATGGGCATTTCTGCACTGTAGATGGATATTTCTTTAATGTAGATGCTTATTTCCGTACTGCNGATGNNNATTTCTTNAGTGTANATGGNNATTTCCNTNATGTAGATGGACNTTTCCTTACTTGCAGTAGGTATTTCTCAACTGAAAGNGGNCATTTCCTGACTTGCAGCGGATATTTCTTGATCAAGAGTGGACGTTTCTTGACTGATAGCGGATGTTTCTCTACCTGAAGTACATATTTCTTTACTGTAGATACATATTTCCCTATTGCGTATAGGCATTTCTTTAGTGTAGATGTTCATTTCCTTGATATAGATGGACATTTCTCTACTGACAGCGGACATTTCCTGACTTACAGTGGACATTTCTTGACTGATAGCGGATGTTTCTCTACTTAAAGTACATATTTCTTTACTAACAGTAGATATTTCTCCACGTACAGTATGGGTTTCTTAATCTACAGCGGTAGTGTTCAATAAAATGTGTGTTAGTGTATCTATCTGAATTTAAAACCCTACTAGAGTAGTTAATTTAGAATTTGTTGCAAGAAGTGTTATCGGAGGTAAACCTTTTTTCACCAGTGTAAGATTTTCTTTGCGTTAAAAAATCTTGAAGCCTTGGAAAGATTTTAGGAAATAAAATCTGGTTTTTCATTTATGAAAAAACACCTTGAAAAAAGAGTCTTTTCTTTT
>NZVW01000169.1 GCA_002697475.1 Aquimarina sp.
GAGAATTCATGTATTGGAATAGAGAAGGGGGGGCTGTAGGTTTAATAAGCACCACCAGAGATGTTATTGTTACCTTCGGTATATCGGTTAATGACAGACTAAATGAGTTTTTATTCCCTGATGGTAATGTATATCCCACCGTGGGAGAAGCCGTACGTCAACTTAAGAATTCTTATACAACTAACAGTAAACGAGTTATTTTCTTCTTTGGAGATCCGGCAATGAAAATGGCTATTCCCAGTCCAGACATCAGACTTACTCAAATCAATGACATTCCTATAACCCAACAAGTAGATACTTTAAAGGCACTAAGTAAAGTTAAAATTACAGGAGAAGTAGTTGATGCTTCCGGTAACGTTTTGAATAATTATAATGGTGTAGTATTTTCATCAATATACGATAAACCAATTGACAGAACTACTTTAGCTAATGATGGAGTACGTAGTAGTCAGGGTGAGCTTATAAAATTGAATTATACATCCTTAGGTTCGATATTATTTAGAGGGAAGGCTTCTGTAACTAATGGGGTATTTGACTATGAATTTGTTGTTCCCAGAGATATAGCAATTCCTGTGGGTACGGGAAAAGTAAGTTTTTATGCTTCTCAAAATGGTACTACAGAAGATAGGACTGGTGCTAATCAAACTATTTTGGTGGGAGGATTAAATGAAAATGCTCCGGAAGATAATACGGGGCCGCAGATACAATTATTTATGAACGATGAAAGTTTTATTTCAGGAGGTGTTACAAACAGTACACCTGTTCTAATTGCCAAGTTGCAGGACGATAATGGAATAAATACCGCTAGCGGTATAGGTCACGATATTTCTGCCATACTGGATGGAGATGAAAATAATCCTATAATTCTAAATGATTTCTACGAAACAGAACTTGATGACTATACAAGAGGCACAGTGAATTATAATTTAAAAGATCTTGATCCCGGTCTTCATACAATTACATTTAAAGGTTGGGATGTGTATAATAACTCATCTACACAAGAAATTCAATTTACAGTTGCTGAAGATGGAGGCTTTACATTGAGTAATGTGCTTAATTACCCTAACCCTTTTGTGAGCCAAACTGAATTTTGGTTTGAACATAGTAGCGCTCCTTCTGATATTCTTGAAGTACAGGTTCAGGTATTCACAGTTTCAGGAAAAGTGGTTTGGACACAAAATCAGACATTGACGGGAAGAACAAGTTATCGAGAAGATATTCAATGGAATGGAAGAGACGATTTCGGAGATAAATTAGGAAAAGGAGTATATGTATATAAGATATCTGTAAAATCCACGTTAACTAATGAGCGAGTAGAAAAATTTGAGAAGCTCGTTATCCTTTAATTACTAAATAACTATATATTTGTCTAAATTCAATTTTCACATTATGAAAAAAACGATCATCCTTGGGCTGGTTTTTTTTATGTTTTTCAACTTAAAAACATTTGCTCAAGAGAATAGAAGGGTAATAACTACAGCAGTTCCTTTTTTATTAATTGCTGCAGATGCAAGAGCAGCTGGTCTTGCTGATCAGGGGGTTGCAACATCTGCTGATGTCTTTTCACAGCAGTGGAATCCTGCAAAATATACATTTTCCAAAGTTAAGCACGGTGTTGGGGTAAACTATACACCTTATCTAAGTAGCTTGGTTAATGATATTGGTCTAGGTAATCTAACCTATTATAATAGATTTGGCGAAGATGGAAGAAGTGCTTTTGCAGCAAGTTTTAAATATTTTAGCCTAGGTGAAATTGAGTTTAGAGAAAATGCCAATGATTTAGGTTTGACTCAACAACCTAATGAGTTAACAATTGATGTTTCTTATGCGCTTAAGTTGAGCGAAACATTCTCCATGGCCGTTTCGGGTAGATATTTAAGATCAGATTTAAGACTACAGGGCACAGGGGCTGACGCAACAGCAGCTGGTAGTTTTGGTGTAGATATAGCAGGTTTTTATCAAAGCGATGAAATAGCTTTTGATTCCTTTAATGGTAGATGGAGAGCAGGTTTCAACATTTCTAATATAGGTCCAAAAATTAAATATGACGATGCAGGACAGGAAAACTTTATACCTACCAATTTTAGGTTAGGTGCTGGTTTTGATTTTATTTTTGATGAATATAATAAAGTTACTCCAAGCTTAGAGTTAAGCAAATTACTAGTTCCTACCCCAAAGGATTTTGATGGCGATGGGGATATAGACGCTGAAGATGCACAAGAGTATCAGGATATCAGCTCATTTGGAGCTATATTTTCTTCGTGGGGAGATGCCCCTGATGGTTTCAGTGAGGAGCTTAAAGAATTTACCTGGTCACTTGGGGCTGAATATATGTATAGAGATGTTTTCGCTTTTAGAGCAGGATACTTCAATGAAAGTGAAGAAAAAGGAGCCCGTAAATTTGTTTCTATGGGAGCAGGGTTTAAATATTCATCAATAGGAATCGATCTTTCGTATTTATTTTCTACTTCTTCTATAAAGAGTCCGTTAGAGAATACTTTACGTTTCGGACTGACATTTAACTTTGGAGACGAGTATTACGACTAAGTAGTTTTAAAAAAAGATATAAAAAAGTATCAAGTCAGTTAGATTTGATACTTTTTTTGTTTATTGTAACTTGTTATTGAGGATATAAAGGAATGAAAAAAATAGAAATACAGGCGACATTGGATGTCTTTGATACTTTAGACGAAACAACTAAAGAAATTCAGGAGCTAATGTTGAAAGCTGTAGCCATAAGGGATAAAGCATATGCTCCGTATTCAGATTTTCTTGTTGGAGCGGCAATTCTAATGGATAATGGTGAAATTGTGACAGGCAATAATCAGGAAAATGCTTCGTACCCTTCCGGGTTATGTGCAGAAAGAACAGCTATCTATTATGCAGGTGCTAATTACCCTGGAGTTGGTATTAAAACCATTGCGTTATCTGCTAAGTCTCAGAGATATCAGTTAATAACACCTGTCCCTCCCTGTGGTGCCTGCAGACAATCAATCGCCGAGTATGAACAGAATCAGAAAAAACCTATTGAAATCTATTTTATGGGTGAGACCGGAAAAGTAGTAAAATCAAATTCATTAGCAGACTTGCTACCTCTATCTTTTGATAGCTCATATCTCTAACGTTTTCGTTGATTTTATAAGAAAACTACTTTTCACTTAATTTCTAATATGTTATTTTTGTTTTTCGTTTATTCCGAAATTAAGTGTGTAAACGTTAAATTTCTAAAAAGGTTGGTAGATTGCTAACTATACAAGTGAAATAATAGAACATTTTCAATGAAAGAAATAACCAAAGAAGTCTACCTTAATTGGTATGAGGAAATGCTATTCTGGCGTAAATTTGAGGATAAACTGGCTCAAGTATATATTCAACAAAAGGTAAGAGGTTTTCTTCATCTTTATAACGGACAGGAAGCTATATTGGCTGGAGCGTTACACGCTATGGATCTTACCAAAGATCGTATGATAACGGCTTATAGGAATCACGTACAACCAATAGGTATGGGTGAGGATCCAAAACGTGTGATGGC
Source organism: Aquimarina sp. (assembly GCA_002697475.1). Classification (GTDB taxonomy): domain Bacteria; phylum Bacteroidota; class Bacteroidia; order Flavobacteriales; family Flavobacteriaceae; genus Aquimarina. Next base: position 3,533 of record NZVW01000169.1, read on the forward strand.
AGAATTGTATGGAAAAGGGACAGGGACTTCTCAAGGTTTAGGAGGGTCAATGCATATTTTTTCTAAAGAACATAGATTTTATGGCGGACACGGGATTGTAGGAGGACAGATTCCTTTAGGTGCAGGATTAGCTTTCGCAGATAAATATCACGGCAGGGATGCGGTTACCTTAACCTTTATGGGAGATGGAGCAACACGCCAGGGATCTCTTCATGAAACGTTCAATCTAGCAATGCTATGGAATTTACCAGTGGTTTTCTGCGTTGAAAATAACGGTTATGCTATGGGGACTTCTGTAGCCAGAACTGCTAATCATACGGATATCTGGAAACTTGGTTTAGGTTATGAAATGCCTTGCGGACCAGTCGATGCAATGAATCCGGTCAAAGTTGCAGAAGCTTTTAGCGAAGCTATCGAAAGAGCTAGATCCGGAGGAGGGCCAACTTTCTTAGAATTGAAAACATATCGTTATAGAGGACACTCTATGAGTGACGCTCAAAAATATCGTACTAAAGAAGAAGTTGCAGAATATCAAAAAATAGATCCTATTACTCAAGTGCTTGATGTAATTAAAGAAAAAGGATATGCAACTGAAGACGAAATTAAAACAATTGATGAAAGAGTAAAAGACAGGGTGAAGGAATGTGAAAAATTCGCTGAAGAGTCACCATTCCCTGAAAAAAATGTAATGTATGATGTCGTTTACGAGCAGGAGGATTATCCGTTTTTACCACACAAATTATAAATATTTATGGCTGAAGTAATAAAAATGCCCAGACTAAGTGATACCATGGAAGAAGGAACTGTGGCAAAATGGTTAGTTAAAAAGGGTGATAAGATAAGTGAAGGAGATATTTTAGCAGAAATAGAAACCGACAAGGCAACTATGGAATTTGAGTCTTTTTACGAAGGGACTCTGTTACATATAGGAGTTGAAGAGGGGGATACTGCGCCAGTGGATCAGTTACTAGCCATCATCGGTGATGAGGGAGAGGATATCTCTTCTTTGTTAAATGGTAAAGAGGATTCAAAGGACAGTAAAGAAGATAATGAAAAAGCAGGGGATTCATCCCAACCTGAAGAAGATTCTAACGATAGTGATACCGATAATACTGATGTTCCTGAAGGTGTTGAAGTAATTACGATGCCTCGTCTTAGTGATACTATGGAAGAAGGGACTGTAGCTAGTTGGTTAAAAAAGGTGGGAGATAAGGTTGAAGAAGGAGATATCCTTGCAGAAATAGAAACCGACAAGGCTACTATGGAATTTGAATCATTCTATAGTGGTACATTATTACATATTGGTATTGAAGAAGGACAAACTGCTCCTGTAGATGCCCTATTAGCAATTATCGGACCTGAAGGAACTGATGTCTCGGGTATTAAGGAAGGTAAAAGTTCAGGAAGCAAAGCTAAGTCAGCTGATGCTCCAAAAAAAGAAGACACTGATAAAAAAGAATCAAGTGAATCTTCATCACAGAAAGAACAAACATCTTCGAATACTGATGGGGGTAGAATATTTGTTTCTCCTTTAGCTAAAAAAATCGCAGAAGATAAGGGTATCGATCTTTCTAAAGTAAAAGGTACGGGAGAAAACGGTCGAATTATTAAGAAAGATGTGGAGTCGTATAAGCCTTCAGAAGAAAAAGCACAACCTGCTTCTGCTTCAACAGAAAAAGCAACTACGTCACAGGTACAAGCGTTTACTCCTGCAGGAGAAGTAAGTTTTGAAGAGGTCAAAAACTCTCAAATGCGTAAAACTATAGCGCGCAGATTAGGAGAGTCTAAATTTACGGCACCCCATTATTATTTAACTATTGAAGTAGATATGGAAAACGCCATGACTTCAAGAAAAAATATTAATGAGCTACCTGATACCAAAGTGTCATTTAATGATATGGTAGTAAAAGCCTGTGCTATGGCACTACGTAAGCACCCTCAGGTAAATACACAATGGACAGAAAATGTTACTAAATATGCAAAGCATATAAGTATTGGAGTTGCGGTTGCGGTGGATGAAGGACTTGTAGTACCTGTATTACCTTTTACAGATCAAATGTCATTAACTCAGATTGGATCAAAAGTAAAAGAGCTGGCAGGTAAAGCAAGGGATAAAAAATTGACCCCTCAGGAAATGGATGGCAGTACATTTACGGTTTCAAACCTGGGAATGTTTGGTATACAGGAGTTTACCTCGATTATCAATCAGCCTAACTCGGCAATTCTATCCGTAGGAGCAATTGTTGAAAAACCAGTTGTGAAGAATGGTCAGATCGTAGTAGGTAACACCATGAAAGTTACACTGGCTTGTGATCACAGAACAGTTGATGGTGCTACTGGAGCTCAGTTCCTGCAGACATTAAAACAATATCTTGAAAACCCGGTAACTATGCTTGCTTAAGTATAGATCTTAATCTTATATATTCAAAATCCCGTATAACTTACGGGATTTTTTATCTTTATAACTTATAAAAAAATCTTATATGTCATCAATCAAATTATTTCAAATTACTATTCTGGTTTTAAGTGTTAATCTCTTTGTAGTATCAGGATGTGCCCAAGAGTCAAAGAATACTGAGGAACTTACCTATGTTTCTAACACCATGGATTATCTAACCTCTGATGAGCTAGAGGGTAGAAAAGCGGGTACTGAAGGCTATCAAAAGGCTGTCGAATATGTGGAAAAGGAATTTAAATCCAAGGGTTTGAATCCTTATTTTGAATCTTATAGAGATGTATTTGATGCTAAAGGTAATGAAACGTATAATGTTGTAGCCTATCTTGAAGGTACAGATAAAACTTTAGCCAAAGAATTGGTAATCATAGGAGCACATCTTGATCATATTGGTACCGGAAAAATTACGAATGGAGATGAAATCGCTAACGGAGCTAATGATAATGCTTCAGGGAGTACTGCTGTTTTGGCATTGGCTGAGCATTTTGCAGGACTTAAGGCTAACAAGAGGAGCATATTGTTTGTACTGTTCGGTGCTGAGGAAATGGGACTTCTAGGTTCAGATCATTTAGCGAAAAGACTAAAAGAAAAGAATGTTGATGTATATACGATGATTAATTTTGAAATGATCGGAGTGCCTTTAAATGACAAAGCTTATATGGCCTATCTGACAGGGTATGAATTATCAAATATGGCAGATAAAATCAATGAATACTCAGGAGAGGAGATTATTGGTTACCTTCCGAAAGCAAAGGAATATCAGTTGTTTAAAAGAAGTGATAACTATGCCTTTTATAAAGAATATAAGATACCTGCACAAACAATTTCAACTTTTGATTTTACGAATTACGATTATTATCATCACGTAGATGATGAAGCAGAATATATGAATTATGAATTTATGGAAGAATTAATTCATAAGATGAAAACTCCACTTCTGGAAATCGCAAACTCTGATCAGAAGGAAATTGTAATGAAGGATAATCAATAGAGAGTATTGAACATGCAAAATATCGTAATAACAGGAACGAGTAGGGGCATAGGTTACGAACTGGTTAAATTATTTTCATCAGCCGGACACAACGTTTTGGCGCTTTCACGTAACGAAATTCCGGTTCAAAATTTAGAACTACACAATGTACACGCCTTTTCTTTTGATGTATGTCAGGAAAAGGATTTACAACAAATGGAAGATTATATTAATAATGTCTGGAGAGGCAAAGTGGATGTGTTGATCAATAATGCCGGTAAATTATTAAATAAACCTTTTAAGGAGATCACCACTCAAGAGTTTGAAGAGGTGTATAAAGTAAATGTGTTTGGGGTTGCCGAGATCACAAAAAGAGTATTGAAGTTTATGGCTTCTGCAGCTCATGTGGTAACTATAAGCAGTATGGGAGGTATACAAGGGAGTATGAAGTTTCCCGGACTTGCAGCATATAGTTCCAGTAAAGGCGCTGTCATTACATTAATGGAGCTATTGGCAGAAGAATATAAAGATGCTGGAATTTCATTTAATACACTTGCGCTGGGAGCTGTACAGACTGAAATGTTAGAAGAAGCTTTTCCCGGATACCAAGCTCCTTTATCAGCGCTCGAGATGGCAGAATATATAAAGGACTTTGCCTTAACAGGTGGAAAATATTATAATGGCAAAGTATTGCAGGTTTCTAGCAGTACACCGTGATTCTTTCTAATGTTTAGGATAATACTACTATTTATTGGAATTTGTTTGTTTTCTTGCTCTAAAGAGCAACATACGATTACATCAGAGCTTTCCGAAAACTGGAAATTTAAGAATACTAAAGATACACTTTGGCTACAAACTACAGTACCCGGTACTGTGCATACGGATCTATTAAAAAACAACCTGATTGAAGATCCTTTTTCAGGAACTCATGAGGATAGTTTGCAATGGATAGGGAAAAATAATTGGCAGTATAAAACTATTTTTCAATTAGAAGATTCTCAGCTAAACAAAGAAAATCATACGCTAATTTTTCAAGGCTTGGATACTTATGCTCAAGTATGGTTAAATGATACCTTAATTGTCCAAGCCGATAATGCTTTCCGAACGTGGAAAGTTGATGTCTCAAAAATTATTAGAGAAGAGAACACGTTGGCGATTACATTTCAGAGTCCAATAGCAATTGATAGCACTAAAGCAAAGATGTTGTCTTATGAATTACCGGTATCAGGTAGGGTATTTAGTCGTAAACCTCAGTTTCATTATGGATGGGATTGGGGACCCACTTTTGTAACTTCAGGTATTTGGCGCCCGATAGTTTTGGAATCCTGGGATATGATACAGCTTAATGATGTATATATCCGTCAGCTGGATTTAACGGATACTATAGCCAAACTAAAGGCTGAAGTAGATCTACACTCTATTTCAGAATTGGATATGAAGACAGAGGTTTGGATTAACGGAAAAAAGAAAACAGAACAACAAGCTGCAATAGTTCCGGGTACTCAAAAAATGCATGTTAATTTTGAGATAAAGAACCCTGAAAAATGGTGGACGCATAATCTAGGCGAACCTTATTTATATGACATTGAACTAAAATTTTATGATGGACGAAATCATCTTTTTTCAAAAAAAGTAAAAAAGGGATTGCGAACAATAGAACTGGTTACAGAAAAAGATAGTATAGGTTCAACTTTTTATTTCAAGCTAAATGGGAAACCTGTTTTTATGAAGGGCGCTAATTATATCCCTCAGCATATCTTTGAACCAGAGGTCGCTGTTGAAGATTATCAGAAGATTTTTGAAGATGTGGTAGCTGCCAATATGAATATGCTTAGAGTGTGGGGAGGAGGGATTTATGAAGAAGATGTTTTTTATGAACTGGCAGATGAAAAAGGAATTTTGATTTGGCAAGACTTTATGTTTGCCTGTGCTATGTATCCCGGTGATCCTGACTTTATGAANAACGTAAAGGAAGAAGCTGTTGATAATATCAAAANACTACGTAATCANNCTTCCATTGCCTTATGGTGCGGAAATAATGAAAATAATGAAGCATGGCATAATTGGGGTTGGCAAGCCAGAAGATCGAAACAGGAAAAAGATGAAATTTGGTCAAATTATAAAAAACTGTTTAATAATCTCTTGCCGGATTTGGTTAATGAATTAACAACTACAGATTATTGGGAAAGCTCTCCGCAATTTGGTAGAGGAGATACAAGATTTAAGACAGAAGGAGATGCGCACGACTGGGGTGTATGGCATGATGAATATCCTTTTGAACGGTTTGAAACGGAAGTTCCCAGGTTTATGAGTGAATTTGGTTTTCAGTCCTTTCCCTCTTATAAGGCGATACAATATTTTACAGCATCTGACTCTATACATATAAAACACCCTGCATTTGAGACTCATCAAAAGCATCCCAGAGGATTTGAATTGATTAGAAAATATATGGAACGGGATTTTCCTGTTCCGGACAATGATGAGGACTACGTATATGTAAGTCAATTACTGCAAGCTTATGGTTTGAAAAAGGGTATTGAAGCCCAGCGAAAAGCCATGCCCTATTGTATGGGGTCATTATATTGGCAGCTGAACGATTGCTGGCCGGTAGTTTCCTGGTCAGGAATTGATGGATTAGGTAATTGGAAAGCATTACATTATAAGGCAGGGGAAAGTTTTAGAAATGTATTACCAGTTGCCGATATTAAAGAAGATACATTATCGGTGACTATTATAAATGATAAACTTTCTGATCTAAAGGATACCCTCTATGTAAAAGCGATAGGTTTTGATGGAGAAGTTTTATGGAGTGAACAAAAGAAAGTTTCAGTTCAGGAAAATAGTTCAACTGAAGTGCTTAAAGTAAAGCTACCTGAACAGCTTATGCGATTAAAGTTTGCCAGTGTAATCAGTTTATCATATCAGAACGAATCAACGCATTACTATGCAGTGAAGCCAAAAGATTTACAACTACCAGAGGAACAACTCAAGATAGATTTACAAAGAATTAAAGGTGGTTATGAATTACATATAAGTTCTGATATGCTTCAAAAAGATGTTTATCTTTATACAGATGGTGATAGCCATTTTAAGTCAAACTTTTTTGATCTCTTACCCGGAGAACAAAAAAACATCGTGATCGACACGAATCTGGAGTTGAATATAGATGCTATACAATACAAAACTCTTAATGGTGTGATGGCAAGGTTACAAAATCAGTAGAGCAAATGATCAAAAGTAAAGTCCTGATAAATATTTTGTTTTTATGCAGCTTAATTTTAGGATGCAATTCACAGGATGCTACATTGGTAAAGTATTCCGGAGTAATTCCAAAACCAGGTAAGGTTGAGTTAGGAAAAGAAATTTTTGTGCTATCTACGACTTCAAGTTTGAATTATGATGAAAATTTTAAATATAGCGCAGAATTTCTATCTGGGTATTTGAGTCAGGGACTACAGACAAAACTTGATACCAATACATCAACTATAACAAACAAAATCAGTTTTCAATTAGATACAAGTTTTAAGAATCCTGAAGCCTATAAGCTTATCATTACTAAAAACGAAATCACTATCAAAGCTGCAACGGATCAGGGTGCTTTTTACGCTGTGCAGACATTGAGACAGTTATTGCCTACTTGTTTTGAAGATGACTCCTGTGATTCTGAGGAATTTGCCCTGCCAGAAATTACCATAACAGATCAACCGGAATTTAGATACCGAGGAATGCATCTGGATGTAGGTAGACATTTCTTTAAAATTGAAGATGTTAAAAAATATATAGACGTATTGTCTATGTTAAAACTGAATACTTTTCACTGGCATTTGACAGAAGATCAGGGGTGGCGTATAGAAATCAAAAAGTACCCTAAACTCACAGCAGTGGGTGCCTTCCGAAACGAGACTTTAATAGGTCATTATAATGATCAACCTCATAAATTTGACGGAGAGCGTTATGGAGGTTTTTATACACAAGAAGAAATAAAGGGGATAGTTGTGTATGCCCAAAGTCGAAATGTCACCATCATCCCTGAAATTGAAATGCCAGGACATTCCAGGGCGGCGATGGCTGCTTACCCTGAGTTAAGTTGTACCACGGAACCTGTAGAAGTGGGAACCAAATGGGGTATTTATGAAGATGCCTTTTGTCCAAAAGAGGAGACTTTTGAGTTTTTAGAAAATGTCCTCGATGAGGTCATGGAATTATTTCCTGGTGAATATATCCATATAGGAGGTGATGAGGTGCCAAAAATTAATTGGAAAAACTGTAAGCATTGTCAGCAATTGATCGCTGAAAAAGGTTTAAAGGATGAAGAAGAATTACAAAGCTATTTTATCAAGCGCATAGAAGACTACGTCAATAGTAAAGGCCGAAAAATTATTGGTTGGGACGAGATTACCGAAGGTGGTTTGGCTCCTAATGCTACTGTAATGTCCTGGCGGGGTACAGAAGGCGCGGTACAAGCAGCTAATCAGGGTAATGATGTGATTATGTCACCGCTATCGCATTGCTATTTTGATTATTACCAAAGCAATAATGACGAGGAACCCATAGCTATTGGTGGATTTTTACCCTTAAAAAAGGTATATGAGTTCAACCCTATTCCCGAAGGGGTTAAAGCAGAGCGACAACAACATATATTAGGCGCTCAGGGAAATGTTTGGACAGAGTATATGAAAGACTTTGATAAAGTCTCCTATATGGCTTTTCCCAGGGCTATGGCACTAAGTGAAGCGTTATGGAGTTCAGATGCCAATAAAGAGTATACAGATTTCGTAAAACGCTGGGAGCAGTTTAGGAGCAGACTGGAGCTTTTGGATATAAAATATGCTAATCATATTTATGATATCAATGGAAATCTGACAATAGACAACGAAAGTATAAAATATACCTTGACTACCTTACTATCAGATAAAGACATACGATATACAACAGATGACACTCAACCTGATGGCACCTCAGCTATTTACACCAACCCAATTGAGTTAAAGGAAAGCACAGTAATCAAAGCAGCTGTTTTTGATGAAAACGCAAGAGTAGGTAATGGTTTTGAAGAATATTTTGATTTGCATAAAGCGGTGGGGAGTACAATTCAATTAAATATCCCTCCGCATCCCTCATATAATGCAGGAGGCAAAGAAGCTTTGGTTAACGGGATACAGGGTAGTGATAAGCGATATGGAGACAAAGAGTGGTTAGGCTTTTGGGGACAAGATGTGAGCATTACTATTGATTTACAGGCTAAAAAGTCATTACATAGTATCACTACTCGATTTTTTAATGCTAACGGACAATGGATTTATGCTCCGCGATTTGTTAAGGTGTCTTTTTCTAATAATAACGAAACGTTTTCTAATCCTCTACAGCAAGAAATACTAGTTGAAGACATAGCACAATTGATCACGCCCTTGTCCATCAACTTAGATGGAGTAGAAGCCAGATATGTAAAGTTTGAAGTGATAAACTACGGATATATCCCTGAAGGAGCTCAGGGAGCTGGCAACAAAGCGTGGACATTTATCGATGAAATCATAATAAAGTAAACTTATGAAGCTGGAAATCTGTGCCAATTCGTTTCAATCCGCCCTAAATGCTCAGATAGCCGGTGCGGATAGGATTGAATTATGTACCGAGTTAGCATTAGGCGGTATAACACCTTCTCATGGTTTGATTGAAAAAGTGGTTTCAGAGTTAGATATCGAAGTATATGTACTGATACGACCCCGCAGCGGAAATTTCACCTATACAGATGAAGAATTTAATGTCATGAAAAGAGACATAGAGTTTTGTAAACGCATAGGATGCAAAGGCATTGTATCAGGAGTTTTAAGGAATGATCATACTATAGATATAGAACGCACAAAGCAATTAGTAGAACTTTCATCACCACTTGATTTTACCTTTCACAGAGCATTTGATCTAATCCCTAATGCCTTAGAGGGATTAGAACAGCTTATAAGTATAGGAATACCCAGAATTTTAAGCTCCGGGCAACAGCCATCAGCAGAGCAAGGTTTGACATTATTAAAAAAGTTGTTACAACTATCGGAATCCAAGATTAGTATAATGCCGGGTGCAGGTATCCATGCCGCTAATGTACGTGTATTTAAAGAAGCAGGGTTTACAGAAATCCATTGCTCAGCATCCTCAGTGATTAAGAATGATTATACTCCAAAACTATCTATGAGCAGTCCTCAAGCTTTTGATGAATCCAACTACGCGGTCTCAGATATTGAAAAAATTAAAAGGATACGAGAGGTTATAATTTAAGAGATTTGTTGTTTTGCATTTGTGCAGAAACATTTTCATGTATTGAGGCTCTCTATTTATGTCTTAATTTATTTAATGCATTATTAAATTCTTTTTCCCAATTATTGGGTACTTCGAATACAAGTTCTTTTCTTATTTCTTTCGGAAGATCATTTTCATTTTCAGTATTTTCTAATAAAGTTAAAATCTCTTCAAGATCATATGGTATACTTGATAACTTTTCCACTTGAGATCCGATAAGGTTTTTTAATAAGTAGACTAATTTTTCATATTCTTCAGGAACATTTACAAAATGAATTTTTTCTTCAATGACAATGATATGTTCCAAATAATTTTTAATTAGTTTAGTTGCGTGGTGAATTTCTTGAACATCTCCTGGTTCTCCAGGTTTTCCCCAACTTTTAGTAAGAAGGTCCAATAGTCCAATTGCAGGCTTTAATGTTACAGACAATTCTGAAAGTCTATTTTGAATCCAATTTAAGGCATTTACTGAGTCAACATTATTTAGTTCTTTTATATACAGTCCGTTTTTTAAGTCTTTAAGTTTTCTAAAAAGAGGGGTATTTAAAAACTTCATTAATTCAGCAGTAAGCCTGTACTCCCAACCATTAGGTTTGTCAATAATTATCCTTTTAACAATAGGGGGATAATTATCGAAGCTTTTAAGATTTAAAGTTTGCTCATCATGCAAAATTTTATCGGTTATACTTCCTAAATCTGAAGCGATGAATTCTTCGTGTTTGGCTCTCCAAGCAAACAGAATATTAGTTGAATATTTTTGTTCGTCTGTATCGATTAATTTATGACAGTTTCTACAAAGCCAAATGGCATTAGTTATTTCCGCTCTAAAAGAATCAGTCATCGATAGATCATACCTTTTGGAACCTTCTCTGGCTCCAAAAATATGAGCAGCTTCTCCAATTGTAGTGGCTTTTTCAGGATCTGAATTAGGTCCAATAGTATTTACTCTACAATCAGGATTAGAGCATTTATAAGCAGCCCTTTTAGCTAATATATCAATGGTTTTTTTAATAAAATCAGGAACCATATTTTTTATGTTTAAATAAAACACCCATACCCGGAACTAATCCGAATATGGGGTAATGAACTTCTTTACGTTGCTTTTAAGATATCGATTTTTTATTGAATTAGTTAAGGTTTAATCATAACTTATTCTAGGAATAGTATGCTTCTGTAAATAAAAAGGATACCAGATTCTACTCATTTAAAATTTTATTTAAAATTATTTGTAATAAAAAACCTACAAAATATCATAACTTAAGACTTTTAAAATGTTAAAAGTGTAATTTTTTACGATAAAATGCAATTTTTATTTGGTGGTTTCAATTTTAGTCGTATCTTTACAGTGTGAAAATGAGTTAGTGCTTTCATTCTCCCCAAGATGAAAGTTTTTTAAAAGTGAGTTTTAATTT
>NZVW01000170.1 GCA_002697475.1 Aquimarina sp.
TTATAATATTCTTTTTTATATTATACATTATCTCTATATCCTTATTCTATTTTTGGTGCATTTAAGCATTTTGACATAATATTCCTAACTTTTTCAGCATAAATTTTCCAAGAATCTTCATCATCAGGATCAAGATGATTTGGTACTCCATCACCATCATCATCGTAGAAAGTAATTTCGTCTAAAGTGATACTACCATCATTATTAAGATCTCCTAATACAGTAATTTCATCTTTTGTAGGAGTTCCATCATTATCATCATCAGAATCAATATAGTTAGAAAAACCGTCAGAATCTGTATCATCATCTGCGTCTATAACAAGTCTATCACCATCTAAATCTTCTAAGTAAGATGGTATTCCATCCCTATCGTGATCAGCCTCATTTAATTCATATAATTGAACATTAAATATTAATGGAGAATAAACAGGAATACCTGATCCTGTTGGAGGTGTATTAAAATATCCTAGCCCAGAAGGAATAAACACGGTAAAATCTCCAAAATCATTAACATAATCTACCGTACCATCTGCAGGAGGAGGTGATTCAAGTCCTGATGATATTTTGAAATCAACCGTAGCTTCCCTAAACCCTTCTATAACAGAAACCAAATTAAACCAAACTGGAGTTACTGCACTATCAAAAACTCTTCTGTCCGGATCATTATTATCAACGGGATCTTTATCGTCTATAATACCATCTCCATCCGTATCGACCTTACCTGGATCAGTACCCGGGGTACCATCATCATCTGCATCCGCATCGTCTGCTATTCCGTCACCATCGCTGTCTGTTTTTGTTTCCTCATCAATGACATCGGCAACTCCGTCCCCATCGGCATCCACATCAGCCGCATCAGGAATTCCGTCTCCATCTTCGTCAACATTATCATACAACAGCTCTCCTCTATATGTAATAAAAGTAGAATCCGTAAATACCGGTGCGCTTTTACGTTCACTAATACCAGCACCTTCATTAAATTTAAGGATATACAAAATATAATCTACTTCATTTCTTGTAACCGTTTTTGTTTCCAGTAATCCTGAATCCCATATGGATTGCTGACCTGAATTATCTCCTGCTATAGTATCAAATAAAGGCACCTGATACTCAGCAATATCATCATTATTTAAATCTATATCCTTTAATATATAGAAGTGAGTTTTTAAATAATTTTGTAGTGACGCATCATCTGCTGTCTGCTGCTCTCCTCTGTCTCTAGCAGGAACTGCAATAAGACCGTCGTCGTCGTCCTTGCTACACGAAAAAAACACAGCTGATATAGCTATCGCTGAAAGAAAATATTTAGCAAATTTCATCTCATTACTTTTTTGAAGGCGCAAGATACGATTTTCTTGTACTTTTGTTTTATAATTATAAGAGAATAAAAACATTTTAGATCATTTTTATGAGGGTTGATAAATATTTGTGGTGTATTCGATATTTTAAAACAAGGAGTATTGCTTCTAAAGCAGTAAGAGAAGGGAAAGTAAGAGTCAATGGAGACCTTATAAAACCTTCCAGAGAAACATATCCTACAGATAAAATCACAGTCAGAAAAAATCAAGTTAGTTATGAAATCATAGTTTTAGATATACCTGATAACCGTGTTGGAGCCAAACTGGTTGATATCTATCGAAAAGACGTTACTCCTGAAGAAGCGTTGCAAAAATTAGATCTACTGAAATACTCTAAAGACTATTATAGAAAGAAAGGCTCCGGCCGTCCTACTAAAAAAGACAGAAGAGATCTGGATGATTGGTTTGAATGGGATGAGAATGAGAATAAAAATAAAGAAGAAGAAGGAAAAAAAGAGTGAAATTAGATAGAACATATTGGACCGAAAGATATTCAGACGGGCTAACCGGGTGGGATATAGGTTACCCTTCGCCTGCTCTTGTTGAATATGTAGAATATTTAGGATCAAAAGATTTAAAAATTCTATTTCCTGGTTCTGGCAACTCCTATGAAGCTGAATATTTGTTTAAGAAAGGGTATAAAAACATCTATATATTGGACATTGTTGAAGATGTTCTTATAAATTTCCAAGAAAGAGTTCCTGATTTCCCAAAAAATCAATTGATATGCTCTGATTTTTTCCAACTGGATGATAGTTATGACCTTATTCTTGAACAAACTTTTTTCTGTGCTTTACCTAAGGAAAAAAGAAAAGACTATTGTTTAAAAATGATCAATCTGCTGCAGCCTAAAGGCAAAATTGCAGGAGTGTTATTTTCAGAAGAGTTTCAGAAAGCCGGACCTCCCTTTGGTGGAACAAAGGAAAAATACGAAAAATTATTTGCAAAATATTTCAAAATTAAAACCTTAGAAACCTGTTACAATTCTATTTCTGCACGTTCAGGTAGAGAACTGTTTTTTATCTTTGAAACCAAATAAAATATAAAATGGAGAATAAGCAAAGTATTATACTTGACCACAACCAAATTCAGCATAAAATTAAAAGAATCGCTTATCAAATTTATGAGACTAATGTAAGGGAAAATGAAATTATAATTGCCGGTATAGCCGAAAACGGATATATTTTTGCTGAGAAATTAAAAATGGTATTGGAAGATATTTCAGATATAAAAGTAACACTTTGTAAAGTGTTTATGGATAAAACCAATCCTAATAATACAGTGTCCACCGATTTAAGACCTGAGCAATACCAAAATAAATCTCTGGTCTTGGCTGACGATGTTCTCAACTCAGGTACAGCCTTAATATACGGAGTAAAACATTTTTTAGATGTACCATTAACTAAGTTTAAAACTGCTGTTCTGGTCAATAGAAATCACAAAAAATATCCAATTAAAGCTGATTTTAAAGGAATTTCATTATCCACATCTTTACATGAACACGTAACTGTAACTTTCGGGAAACAAGATCAAGCCACATTAGCTTAAAATTTTCTCTTTTAAATGAGACAGTATTTTATCAACCGGATAATCATCTGTATTGATTATAATATCTGCCTGATTGTAGTAAAAAGACCTTTCAAATAAATGTTTTCTTATGAAATCCTCTAAATCTTCTTTTTCCTTTAAATGAGCAATTAAAGGCCTATGCTCTTTCTCTTCATATAACCTATCCAACAGCGTTTTGATCCCTGTCTTTAAATATATGGATTTAGTATGGTCAGCATTTTTAATCATCTCCATATTTCCGGCAAAACAAGGTGTTCCTCCTCCTAAACTAATTACATAATTTTTGTTTCCATCAAGAAGTTCTTTTATATATGCTGATTCCTTTTTTCTGAAATAAATCTCTCCATGATCAGAAAAAATTTCAGAAATAGTTTTTTTTTCCTTTTGTTCAAGGTAGTCGTCTAAATCCAGATATCCATAATTTAATCCCCCTGCTAACTTCCTGCCAATATAGGATTTACCACTCCCCATATACCCAATCAAAATGATATTCATCGTTTATTTTTTTTTTACAATTTTAGGGCAAAAAAGTGTGATTTTAAGGAAATATAAAATTTATATCAATTTCTTCTTGAAAAATAAATTAATGATATTATATTTGCACCCGCATTAGCGAATAAGATCAGACTTGGTAGCTCAGCTGGTAGAGCATAACACTTTTAATGTTAGGGTCCTGGGTTCGAACCCCAGCCAAGTCACGAAAAAAGTATCACAAGATTGTGATACTTTTTTATTTTATATACATTTATCTCAATGCCCACGTGGTGGAATTGGTAGACACGCCATCTTGAGGGGGTGGTGTTCAATAGGACGTGCTGGTTCGAATCCAGTCGTGGGCACTACTTAAGCTATTCAAATACCTTTACTTTAATTTATTGTTATTATTTTAACGATTTTACCTGTTATTATTTACAACTTCATTATTCAAGCTATTTTTTTTAACGAAAACCTGATTTTTTTTAACAATTCATAAAATAATTAGTGTTTAGTTTTTCTTATGTTTGTTTAAACATTTTTAAATATAGGTGAACAATATTAAACAAACATTTAGTATTAAAGATTTAGAAAATCTATCCGGGATTAAAGCGCATACCATAAGAATCTGGGAAAAGCGCTACAATCTTTTACATCCAGACAGAACTGATACTAACATTAGAATGTATAGTATTAAAAGTCTACAAAAATTACTAAATGTGACTTACCTTGTTAACAGTGGTTATAAAATATCAAGGGTATCCAAGCTTAATGAACAAGAAATTAATGAATATGTAAGGCGTATTGTTTCTAACAACAGTACAAAAAATCAGGCTTTAAATTCTTTAAAAATAGCTATGCTTAACTTTGATTTAGAGCTATTTTTAAGTACCTATGATCAACTTATTGAAAAGAGAAGTTTTCGTGAAGTATTTATCGACATTTTTATTCCTCTTTTAACCGAAATTGGTTTATTATGGCAGACGGATACAATTAATCCGTCTCACGAACATTTTATTACCAATTTAATTAAGCAAAAATTACTGCTTAACATAGAAAAACTTCAGTTTGCCAAACCTACTAAAACAGACAAAGCTTTTATACTTTTCTTACCAGAAAATGAGATCCACGAATTAGGTTTATTATATGTACATTATGAAATTTTATTAGCTGGGTATAAGGCGATTTACCTTGGAGCCAGTATTCCTTTAGATAGCCTTTCAAATTTTACGGATTTTCATGAAAATCCGGTTTTTGTGTCCTATTTTACTGTTAGACCTGAAAAAGACCTGGTATCTGAGTATGTAGAGAGTTTTAACAATATAGTATGTAAAGATAAACCATGTGAATTCTGGATGTTAGGAAAACAAACATCATATGTCTCCAAGAATAGCGCTGATAATCATTTATATTTTGACTCCATCAGTGAAATAATAACTATACTTTAACACGTCTACTAATGACAAAAAAAATCAGTATTATAGGATCCGGTTTTTCTTCGCTTTCCGCTGCCTGTTATTTAGCTAAAGCAGGATATCGAGTTTCTATATTTGAAAAAAACAATTCTATCGGAGGTAGAGCCAGACAAATGAAAAAAGAAGGCTTCACCTTTGACATGGGGCCTTCCTGGTATTGGATGCCCGATGTTTTTGAAAAGTTCTTTGCTGATTTTGGTAAATCAGTATCTGACTATTACCATATCTCTAAATTAAATCCTGCATACAAAGTTATTTTTGGTCAAAATGATGAAATACTTATCGGAGACGAGTTAGATAGAATTTATGAAACCTTTGAGGAAGTTGAAAAGGGAAGTGCTGCGAAATTGAAAAAGTTTATTACTACAGCAAGAGATAATTATGTAATAGCGATTGACAAATTAGTTTATAGACCCGGAATATCACCACTTGAGCTTGTAACAACAGAGACCATTACTAGGCTAAATCGATTTTTTAGCAATATATCTAAGGAAATACGTAAAGAATTTAAAAATGAAAAACTTATAAAGATTTTAGAATTCCCAGTGTTATTTCTTGGAGCTAAACCCAGTGCTACACCATCTTTTTATAGCTTTATGAACTATGCAGATTTTGGATTAGGCACCTGGCATCCTAAAGGAGGCATGTTTTCTGTAGTTAAAGGCATGGAATCCCTTGCTAAATCATTAGGCGTGGAAATCGTTACTAATGCTAATGTTGAAAAAATTAATGTTCATAAGGGACGTTGTATCGGACTTATGGTTAACGGAAAGAATTATGATTCTGATATTGTTGTAAGTGGGGCTGATTATGAACATAGTGAATCTCTATTGGCAGAAGAGTATAGACAATATTCTGATAAGTACTGGGATAAAAAAACGTTTGCTCCATCTTCCCTATTATTTTATGTAGGTTTCGATAAGAAATTAAAAAATATTGAGCATCATAACTTATTCTTTGATACGGATTTTGATAAACATGCCAAATCTATTTATGACAATCCATCATGGCCAGAGGAACCGCTTTTCTATGCTAATTTTACATCAAAGACTGATCCTGATACCGCCCCTGATGGCTGTGAAAATGGTTTTTTCTTAATACCACTGGCTCCTGGAATTGAAGATAATGAGGAAATCAGAACTTTGTATTTTAACAAAATTATAACGCGTTTTGAAAGATTAACAGGTCAGGAGGTTCAAAATAATATTATATTTAAACAGTCCTTTTGTGTTTCTGACTTTATAAAAGATTATAATTCATACAAGGGCAATGCTTATGGAATGGCGAATACGTTGCTCCAAACAGCGTTTTTAAGACCTAAGCTTAAAAGTAAAAAAGTAGCGAATTTATTTTTTACAGGACAGCTTACAGTACCTGGTCCTGGCGTTCCACCATCGCTTATTTCAGGAAAGCTAGTATCAGGAATTATTGAATCTGAATATCAACCAAGACCGGTAGAGGCGCTCTCTGTTACCTAAAATTCTTAAACCTAACAAACACACAACTGTGAAAGCAATCTTCGACTTAGTTTCACATACTTGTAGTAAAACTGTAACTCAATCTTACAGTACTTCATTTTCTATGGCTACAAAAATGTTATCAGATTCCATAAGACAGGATATATACAATATTTATGGATTTGTACGATTAGCAGATGAAATAGTTGACACTTTTCATGACTATAATAAAGAAGAGCTGTTTGATAATTTTGAAAAAGATATGTACAATGCTATATCTTATAAAATTAGCCTTAATCCAATTTTAAATTCATTCCAGGAAACTGTACATAAATATAACATTGATCCAGAGCTTTATGAAGCTTTCATGAAGAGTATGAGAATGGATTTATATAAAACTGTATACAAAACTGAAAAAGAGTATCAAGAATATATCTACGGCTCTGCTGATGTAGTAGGTTTAATGTGTCTTAAAGTATTTGTTAATGGAGATGAAGCAAAATATCAGGATTTAAAATCCAGTGCTATGCATTTAGGATCGGCTTTTCAAAAAGTAAATTTTTTAAGAGATCTTAAGGCAGATTACGAAGACTTAAACAGAACATATTTTCCGGATACAGATTTAACCAAGCTTGATGAAACTTCTAAACTTAGAATTATTGAAGAAATCGAAAATGACTTTAATAAAGGGCTTGACGGTATTATGAAATTACCTATTGAAGCTAAATTTGGAGTATATACGGCATATATTTACTACAAAAAGCTTTTAAACAAACTAAAAAACACGCCATCTTTAGAAATAAAAAACACCAGAATTCGTGTGCCTAACTATCAAAAATTTGGTTTATTAGCAAAGTCATATTTTGATTACAGATTTAATATGATTTAATCTATAAAACTGATTTAACCCAAATGAAACTCCTGATTCAAATTTTAGTTTTTCTTACAGCATTCTGTGTTATGGAATTTATGGCCTGGTTTACCCATAAATATGTAATGCATGGTTTTTTATGGGTATTACATAAAGATCACCATCATAAAAAGCATAATAGCTGGTGGGAAAGAAATGATCTATTTTTCATTTTCTATGCTATAGTCAGTATGTCTTGCATCATTCTGCACGATTCTGAATCTTTTTGGGTTGGTCGTCCTATCGGATTTGGAATTTTAGCTTACGGTATTGCTTATTTTGTCGTACATGATATTTTTATACACCAGCGTTTTAAATTGTTTAGAAACGCTAATCACTGGTATGCTAAGGGTGTACGAAGAGCACACAAAATGCATCATAAACATCTTGGAAAAGAACATGGAGAATGTTTTGGTATGTTAATAGTACCTTTTAAATATTTCAAAAACAGTTGATTTTTACGTTACTAAAATTACCGAGAGTTTTGTAGGGTTGAAATCTCGCAAAAAGCTCCTCTTTGTACCAGTTTAATTTTCTAGTTTTGGTTATAGCTTCAGCGTGATTGTTTTGTTGATAAGCAAATTTCAAAATATCATTTTTGCTGTTCCACAAGCTAAACGTTGCCATCTGTACAAATGGCATTGCTCCAATTCCTTGTGTATAGATAAGTCCCTTATTATTCTTTAAATCTTTTCTTGATTTAGGCACATAACTCCAAAAACTAATTAATCTCGTCAATCGTATAGTAGCTCTGGTAATTACCGCCACCTTATTATTTTGCATATCCAGATCACTACTTCTTATGAAAGGATTTTTTCCCAACCATTCACCTTTTGAACTAATACTCTTCATATATATAGTGAATTGCTCTTTAGAATGATTGCAAAAGGTTTTGTATATATTAGAATGCTCAAAAAATCTATCTGCAATTTGTTCTGAATCCCACACCTGAAGTAGTGCATAAGTACTCCAATCTGGCAACGGACTAAACTTATCCCTTCCGGTACCCATGAGTCTGAAAAAGCTTTGACCTTCAATTTTACTGATTTTTAAAGGCATCAAACCCATCATCTTCAAAGCCCAAAATTTTTTAGAAAAGCCCTGATATTTAAGGAATGTTATAGTAGTAACCTGACCCATCCGTTTATTGAGCGCTTAGATGGCTTATCACCTCTTTAACCTTACTCGTATCCCAGTCTGCCACACCTCTTTGATAAATAACAATGTTTCCTGATTTATCTATTACGTATGTCCCAGGTATAGGTTTCATAACAAATGGTTCAGGGTATGTAGACAAGGATCTGTAAATAGGATAATTATAACTTTTATCTGACAGATATTTATTAATCTCCGGGTCATCATCTTCAGTAAGAAAAACAAAAGCAATATTGCTATCATCTTTAAAATGTTGATACAGCTTATGCATAGATGGCATCTCAGCAATTGAAGATAATTCCCAACTGTTCCAGAAATTGAGTATAATTACCTTTCCCTTCAAATCTTCAAAATTTAAAGACTCCGTATTAACCCCATGAAGTTTCCAATTGTAATCTGACACCTTGGTTCTTTCTTCCTTTTCGATAATTTCCGGACTAAAAGAAAATATTCTGGTCAGGTAAATCTGCATCATACCTCTGGTACTAGGTATAAAGAACAGTATTAAAACTCCAACAAATAGTAAATTGAAAATATTCTTCTTGCTAAGTTTAGCTGTCATACTGTATATTTTAAAAACAAATGTATTAATAATCGACAAACACTGAGCATAAGAAGAAAAAAAGCGGAAGAAAAACTTCCGCTTTGTAACATAATTAACACAATGAGCAATTCATTAGTGGAAAGTAAAATTAATTTCCTCTTTCAATTGCGAGTTAATTTCGTGTTACAGTGATTGAGTTAGAAAGATCAAAATCTCCGGTAACATCATTAGCATTCATACCCATTTCTAATCCGCTTATGGTTCCATTATATCTGGCATACCATATTAAACATATTCCGGTGCCTGCATCGTCAAAATTCACTTCTTCCACTGCCATAAGCGTAGGTGGCAATCCTAATATCATACCCTGATCATCAGTTATTATCCAAGTACTGTTTTCGCCAAATGCTGCAGTACTATCTAAAGTAATCCCTGAAACAAAATCAGGATTACCGTCTACCATAAATGTAAATGGGCCTCCACTAATACTACCGGCATTAGCGACTTGATTTCTTGTTACTGTTATGGAATTAGAGAGATCAAAATCACCTGTAATATTATTAGCATTCATACCCATTTCCAAACCGGTAACCATACCACTATATCTGGCATACCAAATTAAGCAAACTCCTGGCCCAGCTTCATCAAAGTTTACTCCTTCGACTGCCATTAAAGTTGGTGGTAAGCCTAAAATATTACCCATATCATCAGTAATAATCCAAGTACTATTATCTCCAAAGGCAAATGTATCATCCAAGGTAATTCCTGATACAAAATCAGCATCTCCATCAACGTCAAATTCAAATGGTCCACCTGAAAGTATACCTGCATTGACTACCTGATTTCTATTGACTGTAATGGAATTTGATAAATCAAAATCCCCTTCAATATCATTAGCGTTCATACCCATTTCCAGCCCTGTTACGGTACCATTATATCTGGCGTACCATATTAGGCAAACACCAGGACCGGCTTCATCAAAATCTACCCCTTCGACAGCCATTAGTGTAGGTGGCAATCCTAAAATATTACCCATATCGTCAGTAATTACCCATGTGCTGTTTTCTCCCATAGACGCTGAACTATCCAGAGTAATACCCGATACAAAATCAGATTCTCCATCGACATCAAAGGTAAAAGGTCCACCACTTATACTTCCTGCATTAGCCTTTACCACCGTAGTAGTATCGTCATCGTCACTACACGAAACTGCAATCAGACTGACTGCTATAATTCCTAAAAAAACTTTTCTAAACATTGCTTTTATTTTATGATTTATATGTTTCGTAAAAGTAAAAACACCATACATCATAAAATGTTAGCTATCTAACACTAGGCTACACTTTTTAATCGAATTTCTTTTCTATTGAAGTCTATTATGCTTGACTCCTTCAATTCATTCATTAGTATATTAAGTGTTGGTCTGGAAGTGCCTATCAGATTTGCTATATCCTTTTGAGTATAGGGATGCTCAATCACCATATCTCCAGTATCAGGACAGCAATGACCGTAGTCCTCCTGCAGATCATATAAAAATTCTAAAAATCGTGTTCTGGCATCTTTAAACATTAATAACTGTAACCTTCTTTCAAGTTTTTTTAGGCGTAAACCAATGAACTTATATATTTTAAGCGTAAAAGTTTGATTATCCCGCATTAATTCGTGAAGCGTCTGAACTCCTACCGGACAAATTGAAGTTGTATTATCTATGGATTGTGCAAATTCAGTTCTGCGATCTTCCCCTAAGATTGCTTTTTCACCAAATATTTCACCTTTAGTAAGTATTGCTTTGATGACCTCATCCCCTAGTTCTGAATAGTAGCCAATTTTTACCTTTCCCTTTTCTATTAAATAAACTTTGTTTGCAGAATCTTCCTGAAAATAGATGTAATCATTTTTTCTGTATGCGTCAAAATCATGATCTTTTTTATAAGCCTTAAATTTATGAGGACAAAGAATTTTAAAAAGATCGGTTTCTTCAAAAAACCAAAATGAACTCATGATGATTGTGGTATTAAGTTAGTTATGTGTACCATTATTAGTCGAACATTAACATTTTAACTTACTGTAGCAACACAAAAAAACTCTTTAGGTAACTATCCTAAAGAGTTTGATTCTTAAAACATTCTATATGTTATACCAGTCGTTGTCTGATAGTTGACAATTCTTCCTCAATCAATAATTTACCGTCTTTAAAAACTGTTCTAAATAGACCTTCCTTTTCCACTTCTTTAGAAACCTGATCTTTGAACTTTAAGGTCTCTCCATCTTTATAAATAGAAATCAAACCTTTAGCT
>NZVW01000171.1 GCA_002697475.1 Aquimarina sp.
TATCCTCGATTAGTTTCTTTGCATTATACCCATAACCATTGGACTGATCGCAGGTGTTGTTATTTGGGTAAATTTTATTGGGTGCACTGGGATCTGCAGCTACAATATCTTTATAAGACATAGAAGCTCCACTTGAGTTCCATCCGTAAAAAGGAACACCTAATTGTAATTTTGAATTAGCTACTCCACGGCTTTGCCAATAATCAATAGCACTGGCTGCAAAAGAATATGTGGAGTGATTTATTCGAGGACTGTTATCATAAGCCATAATATGAATATCATCTAAATATTGAAACGCGGCGGAAGAAAAATACTGTCCGCGATATGCTGATGCAGGAACAGCTGTAGAAAGTTCTAATCTTTTCGAAGGGTGGGTGTTCATTTTTGCCCTAAGCGCTGCTAATAAATCTATATATAAGCCCTGACTACTGGCGCTAGGATATTCCCAATCAATATCCAGTCCGTCCAAATTGTATTGAACAATTAGATTATAGAGGTTATTTACAAAATTGGTTTTAGCGACTCCTTGTGCCACGGCATTAAAAGCTTCCGGATCTCCGTCTGCTGAACATGCTCCTGACTGATACGCATAGCTACACGGAAACCAGCCTCCTACTGCAAGAATAGCTTTAGCACCTTGAGCGTGTGCCGTTGACACCATAGTGCTCAGATAGGCACCGTCAATAGGATTTAATTTTCCATCCAGATCAGGGTGAATAGTAGCAAAAGAATAAATGACATGAGTTAATTTAGAAGCTTGGTCTGCTGTAACTTGAGATTGCCAACTTTGAATGTAGCCAACTCTTTTTTGTGCTTGAATAGAGAAAACTGATACTAAAGCAATGAATAGAATTAGAATAAAAGGGAAGTAAGATTTTTTCATGTTTGTGTAAATTTTTGGAGTTTGTCTGATTAATTATCAAACTGTATATATAAGATATATAGACAATTATTAAGGATATGTAATATTTCCGAAACGAGGTTTAGAAATAACAAAAAAGAATAAAGGGAATAAGTTGGTCATACTGAAAAATTAAATTTAGTTTACTTATGAAAGTATAAAATTTAATAATTACAGAGTTAATTTTTTAGCTGAACAGCACCGTATTATTGTTGAATGACAAAGAATTACTTCCCAATACAAAAAGTAAAGTAGTACTGTATATCAGTTAGTTATGGTTATTGGGCAACAAATAGGCAACAATAAACTATAAATAAGAGATAATAAAAGCAAGTAAATGTAGGGAGATTAGAACGAATTGATAAGCGAATATAAACCTTTTTTCTTTGTTTTAGCCCTCAAATTAAGTGCTTGGTACTTTGGTAACTCTTCGCAGAATACATTGTTGTATGGCTTTGCATAACCTCTTCTGACCATTATTTCATTAAGCGTTTTGCCATTTGGCAAAATTATATAAGCTAATGTTCTTCCAAAAGCATCTGTAAGATTTGATTGTTCTTGAATTATAGTAACGCTTGTTTGTGGTTTGGCTTTTTTTAGTAAAAACTTCATTGACTTGTAACCCAGTTCAATTAAATATGTGCCTGAGATATTCACTTCTCTTTCATCTTGCTTTAATTTTCTGCATAGTTTAATCTCTGGAGCATCAATACCTAATAGCCTAACTTCTTCTTCATCATTTGTGAAAATATTTTTTACGATTAGTCCGTCTCCATCCAAAACTTTAACCACTTCATAGTGTGTTCTTATCCTTGTTTGTTTATTAGCACTTGTTTGCATTTGTTTACGTTTATTAACGAATTGATATTCAATATGTTAGGTTTATCTTTGTAATAGTAAGAATTATTATTAACATTTAAAAATTTAAAGAAATGGCAAGACAGAAAGGTCCCCTAAAATATGTCGGTACTCTTGGAGATATTAGACATTTTAAAATTAAAGGAAATGAAGGTTATTTTGCAGGTTTGACTGGTGGTCCAACTGCTGAACAAATTGCAACTGATCCCGCATTCCAAAGAACTCGTGAAAATATGAACGAATTTGGTGGTTGTGCTATGGCAGGTAAATCCGTTAGAGTTGGATTAGCAAGTCTAATGAAAAATATGGCAGATAGTCAAGTGACTGGAAGATTGACTGCTATAATGAAGAAAATCAATTTAGAAGATGGTTCAGAAGCCAGAGGTAAACGAGCTGTGTTGATTTCGACAGTGCCAAACTATTTGAAAGGATTTGACTTTAACAGATTCACTTCTTTCAATGGTGCTTTTAATGCTCCGTTCACAATTACTCCTGCTGGTTCTCGTGATAGTTCAACTTTGGATGTTCCCGCATTCAATCCGTTGAATTACTTAAACATACCAGCCGGTGCAACTCATTTTAGAATTATCAATGCTATTTCAGTATTGTCTGATTATGAGTTTAACACTACTACAAAGGTTTATGAGCCTAAAGAAGCAAGTTTGAACGAATTAAAAGATGTTCAGTATTCTGCCTATTTACCTGTTGATTCAGTTACTGCATTAATTTCATTGGTTGCTACATTACCAGGTTCTCCAACTATGACAACTGATGTAAGTGTTTTAAACTCTATCGGTATTGAGTTTTATCAAGAAGTAGGTTCAAACTACTATGTGTTTGCACAAGGTAACGCCTTAAAGATTTCCGAAATATTCTAAGATGCCATTTTAGAGATTTATGGAATTAGAAGAAAGCCTGCTCATTTGAGTAGGCTTTTCTTTTTGGCACTTTGTAGGGTTTGCATTTTTTTATTAAGACGGTGCAATCTTATTGGGCTAAAATATGCCTTATACAGTACTCAAATATGAGTAGCCCTAGGAATACCTCTTTTTAGAAATATAGCGATAGAAAACCGCCCTACGTGCATCATCAATTAGTTTTAGGTTGAGTTTATAAACCTTTTCTTGTTCTTCTAAAAGTTGTAAGGCTTTGACTGACTTTTTGAAAATAGAAATATCATTATTTGCCTGTTCAAATCCGTTCAAAATGCCTTGTTTAAGGTCATTTTTTGTGATGAACGGAATAACTGAACCTTTTAAATAGTAATGAAAGGATTTTGCACGCCATAGCCCAAAACATAGCCAATATAACTGCTCTTTAGCTTCCTCTGTGGGTGCTATCAAAATAAAGCAATTCGGGCAAGGTTGTTTAAGTGGCTTTCCGCTGTTCATCCCTTTGTTCAAAATGTAGAAATGTGGCTTTTCAGTTTCGGCTGCTGGTCTGTAAGTTTTGAGAGTGAATTTTGTCATTTTCCGAGAATTTTAGTTGGCTTCCGAAATCCCCTTCACAAAATTTTTTGACAAAGAAAAAAACGAAAAAAAAAGAAAGCCATCTCATCAGGTGGTGGAGATTGGACAAGCAAGTTTTTTGGGAAAAATACTACCCGATAGGGTGGAGATTTTTTTCAAAACCCGTAGGGCTTGAACTTGAAGGGCCAATTGTAACCACCTACATTTGCTATCTTTTTTATTCTTTTGGCATAACATTTTTTACTTACTCTCTTATTTGTAAAATGCTTATTTGGTTGTTCAATTCCTTTGGGGAAATATGACCAGAAAAAAAATAAACTATACCTATTCTAAAAGCGTGGGCTGGTGTGTGGCAAGTGTAGCGATTGAAAGAAACGGAACTAAATGCGGTGGGATGGAATGAAGTAATACTGTATGCATTGCAGGGTTGCAGACTTTGCAAACTTTACAATTTACTGCAAAGTTGTTGTGCGGTGGGCTTGCATACGGATTGCGTAATGGAATAGTGTGTCGCTTAGTGGAGTGTAGAGAATGAGCTACTCTTGCTTGCATTATTAGGTGTTAGTGGGTATATGCAATGAAAGAATGTAGGCACGAAATGAGAGAATGAAATGTACCTACTATAAACCGACATTAACTCATAGTTTATTTTTTTTCTGACCGCTGAAAAGGGTGGTTGGGGAATTGTGGTCTTTCGGTTGGTGAAGTAGGTTTAAAGCGTTGGCAATGAGCGGATACTTAACATAATGTTATTATAGGACATAGGCTTTAGCCCGTAATGCAATGAAGCCCTTGTGGTATGTACTATAATGCCACATTATGTTAATGTAGCTTTGGGTTGTTATTTTCTGGCACAAGTTGCACAGAGCGGTACTTTGGAGTGCATACGCCTTTTTGCTTTTGTGTGGTGGCATAGCTCTTTACTACCGAAGGAACGAGGATATTAATGGGCTATAATTAGCGTTGGATTGCAAAAAGTGTGACAGAAAATAACAACTGTAGCGTTGGAAGAGCGGAAGCCTATAAAAAGACAGAGGAGTTATGAGGCACGAATAACGTTGGATTTTTATAGGCTGGGGAAAGAAACCTACGGAACCAACCGTTATTAAAGTCGTGCCTGTGGCACACCTTATTATTTATCCGTAATAAAAACCAAAGATTATTTTTACCGAAGTCAGGTAGTTTATCACCTTCAAAATGAGGAAATATTTGAGCTACCTTTTCAAGGTATTTTATGGCTACTGGTAAGTTTTGTTGCTTTACGGATTTCCAATACATTCTGCTGAATTAACATATTTGGCTAATGAGTTTACTTACATTATTGGTATTATCATTTGACTTTATTAACTAACAAATGTTATTACCTATATACTTTTGAAAATTGAAATGTCATTAACTATACACAAAGATAATAAATGTTAGGCAAATTAAATAAAGGACTACTCTTCCTGAGTGTTGCAGGAAGTGGGTGATTGTAGTAAGTAAGGTACGAGCGAACGAAAAGAACCTACTGGAAGCAAATGGGGAGTTATGACAATGAATTAATTATTTCTTTTGCTGTAATTTTTGCAGTTTTACCAACGCCATAAATGGTTGCTGAAGCAAAACCTGTCCAATTACCATAACCCACTAGCCATAAATTTGACTCTTTAACTGCTCGCGTATTTTTTGTTATTACTTTATCATTTTCAATAATATTTAATTTTTTTAAATGGTTCAAATAAGGTCTAAAACCAGTACACCATATAATGGCATCAAAAGCTTCTTTTTTTCCATCTTGCCAAATTACACCGTTTTTATAAAATGAGGAAAATGGACGATGATCTTTAAATACGTTACGTGCTAATCCATCTTTCACACTTTCAACTTGTACAATATCACTCAAAGAAACTTGTAAAGTATTTGAAGTATTCTTTTTCTTAAGATACTTTTCATTAGCTTGATTAAACAAGTAACGACCGTCAATTTCTTCTGGTAGAAACGTAGGTTTATCTAGTGTTACCCACTTTGTATAAGCTACTTTAGAAACTTCTGCTAAAATTTGAGCACCAGAATTACCCCCACCAACAACAACTACTCTTTTGTTTCTGAAAGGTGAACTATTTTTATAAGCACTAGAGTGTATTTGCATACCTAAAAATTCATCAATTTTAGGATATATAGGAATAAAAGGTGAACGAGCTGTACCTGTAGCACTTACAACAGTTTTACTAATAAATACTCCTTGATTGGTTTTTAATTTAAATAATTCTCCTTCTTTAACAACTTCTTCAACAAATGTACTTCGTTGTATTGGGAAATTATATCGTTTTTCGTAATTGGACAAATAACTCAAATATTCTTCCTTTGTAGGATATTCTTGTTTAGTTGTAGGCATTTGCCAACCAGAAAGTGAGCTATATTGAGAAGGTGAAAATAATTTTAAACTATCCCAAGTATGTAACCAAGAACCACCGGAATTACCTTCTGCATCTAGAATTAAATAATTTAGTTTACTTCTTTTTAAAAAATAAGCAACGGACAAGCCTGCCTGCCCGCCACCTATTATTATACAATCAAATATTTTATTAGGTATTGCCATAATAAGCCCTTACTTAATTTCTTTAATTACTTTATAAGGGGTTTTGTTAATGGCTTCTTTTACTTCTTTATCGGTAGATTTTGTACTATCGTACCAAACGGTTATTTGACCTTTTTTAGTGTTAGAAACAGCTTTAATAAAACCTTTAACGTTTTTCTTTAATGAATATTCTACAATTCCTGTACAACAAGATTGGGTGAATTTTTCTAATTGATACGTTTTTTAACAGTATCAGAGATAACAATGTTTCCTTCAATTTTCTGATGAATATTTGTATCGTTATTATGGGTAAAAGCTAAAATATTTGTAGCAAATACTAGTGTTAATATAAGAGATGTTATTGATTTCATAATTATTAAATTTTTAAATATATGGTAGAATTAATATGATTAATGTTATAATGGCAACGCACCATAAAAACGTTTTTGATTGTAGAAATGATAATGATTTCTTTTGTTTAGTATCTAGTTTACTTATTGTCTCTTGACTTTCTATGGTGCAGCAAGCTTGTTCTTTTTTAGGAAAATATGCTCTATATAAATTGTAAGAAACTGCTATTAAACTGAATGCTATAAGATACGGTTTTATTGTTGCTAGCCATACCAATTGAGAAACAATTGCTCCTAACATTCCTGCAAAAGCCATTAATGGACCAACACAACAAGTGCAAGCGACTAATGCTACAAATACAGCACTTATGGATGATAAAACTGATTTCAAAAATCAAAATAATAAATTAAAAACATAACCAGAAATAATCATTCCTAACCCGATAACCGAAAAGAAAGCAATGATTAATTTTTTCTGCATTACTTTTTTTAAGAGTAAAGCTTCGGGAAGTGATAAACCAATAGACCCCATCATAAAGGCAATAGCCGTACCTAATGGTACACCTTTATCCACCAAAGCCTCTACCACTGGTAAGACACCTACAGCATCTATATAAAGTGGTATTCCCATAATGACAGCAATAGGAACTGCAAAAGGGTTGGATTTAGAAATGTATGTCTCAAAAAAGGATTGAGGCACATAACCGTGAATAAAAGAACCTATTCCAATACCAATAAAGATATATGGCACTAATTTTTTTAATGTACTTAAGGCTTCTTTATGTATTTCTGGAAACTTCTGTTTTAAAGACCTTTTATCTTCAATAGTTTTTTCAGTTTTAGAATGCAATTGTTTTAACCATTCTGCTATATGAGCTGACATTCCCATTTTATCAAGAATAATCCCACCTATAACACCTAAAACAATACCCGATAAAATATAAATTAAAGTAACCTTCCAACCATAAGACACCCAAAATAGTACAATAGCGATTTCGTTTACTAAAGGTGAGGTGATTAAGAAAGATAATGCGATACCTAACGGAATTCTAGCTTGCATCATTCCTACAAATAAAGGAATTGATGAGCACGAACAAAAAGGGGTAATAGCTCCCAACAAAGAGGCTAATATGTTCCCTAAACCTGATTTTTTATTACGCTCTAAATAGTCACGTATTTTACCCATTGGTAAATAACTGGTTATGATACCCATAACGTAGGTTACTATCACAACCAAAAAAGCTATTAAAATAAACGTGGCAATAAAGTATTGAAGGGCTGTTGCAAACAGCCCTGATTGGTCTAAACCTAATAATTCAAACACTATATAGTCTGAAAAACTAGATAATAATTCTGTCAACTTCTCCATATTATGCTGCTTTTAGTGCTGCAAGAAGTTCTGCATCAGAATTAAATGATTTATAAGCGTGAACCTTACCGTTAATTACTAATGAAGGAAAAGACATTGTACCATAGACCATAGTGTCTTGCATTTCTGACAGTTCCTCAATAGTAATTGACAGATTGTTTTCTTGTGCTAATTTTTCTAATTGTTCCTTAATAGGGGAACCTTTTGCACAACAAGAAGAGTGTAAAATTTTAACTTCAGTGTTCATAATAAATGTTTTTAATGATTAAACTTTATTACGAAGTCTGAAATCTTTTAAAAAAGACACATTTTTAGGAACAAAAAAAAGTATTTTTTGAGAGGTTACTTATAACCAACTATGTATCAATGGTTAATTAGTTATTTTTTTTTCTATTTCTTGTAATGGTGTACAGTGAGGTTTTATTGTGCACGACGAAAAATTACCTGATTTGTCATATTGAATATCACAACATTCTATAAATAGGGATTTTAATTTTTCTCTACCTCGCTGTATTCTCATTTTAGTTGCGGATAAACCAAGGTTAAGTTGTAGAGCAATCTCTTTTTGAGGAATGTTTTCAATATCGCTTAGATGTAATGGCTTCGCATATTTTTCTGGCAGCAAACCAATCATAGGGATGATAAAATCTGATTCTAAAATGGTAGAAATATTTTCACTGGAAATACTATGTTCTTTCCAATCTTCATTAAAATTAAATTCAATTTTGTTTTTATTATAATAGTCCTTATAATAGTCCGCAATGGTATTGCGAGTTACTTGAAACAACCAAGCTTTGATATTATTAACTTCTATGTTTTTTTTATGAGACTCTACCAATTTGAGCATCACCTCTTGAACAATATCTTCAGCAAGGTTTATATCGTTTGTTTTCTTTATGATATAAGCTTTCAAGAATTCATAAAATTCTTGTACTACCTCATTGATATTACAACATTCCTTATTTTTTGTTTTAAGTGAATCCATATATTCTATATCAAAGATAAAAAATATCCTATAAGTGAACCACCAATTACAATAAAAGCACTATTTATTTTCTTAAAGACGAAAACAGCTATTAGACTTATAGCGGCAATCAGAATTGTTCTCCAATCAGTCAACGTTTCTTTTCCCATTTCTACACAAACTGCTACGATAACAGCAACTGCTGCAATATTTACCGCATCTAAAAATGCCGAAAATATTTTTGATTTTCGCATTTTTGGAACAAATGGATTTAATATAGAAACAAAGATAAATGATGGAAGAAATATACCAACGGTTGCTGCAATCGCCCCCCAAAAACCGCCTAATTGCCACCCGATAAATGTAGCGGTTGATAAAACTGGGCCAGGTGTAAATTGACCAACAGCCACAGCGTCTATCAATTCTTGACGAGTCAATGTACCTGTAGAAACCAATTCAGCATCTAAAAATGCAAATAATACATAGCCACTACCATAAAGCAAAGCACCTACTTTAAAGAACGTCCATAGAATCTTTAGAGTACTCGGTGTTATTACTACTTGTAATAAAAGAAGTGAAGTAAAACTGTTTAATGTGTTTTTTGAATTTTTAATAAAATATAGAATGAAACCTGAAAGCCCACAAGCAAACAACGCCAAAATTTCGTGGACACCAAGCAAACAAGCAATCAATGTCAATGCTCCTAAAATACCGAGTTCTACATTTTTGAGTGCTTTTTTTCCAAGTCGGTAAACTGCTCCAAGAATAATGGCAATTACCGCTGGTTTTATTCCATAAATGAAAGGTTCAACTTTTGGAAGTTGTCCGTATTGTTGATATAACCACGCAAAAATCATTGTAATAACAACAGCTGGAAAAACAAAACTAGCACCTGCTACAATCAAGCCTTTCCAACCTGCTCTTTCGTGACCGCAATGCATTGTCATTTCGGTAGAATTAGGTCCTGGAATTAAATTTGTTGCTCCAACTAAATCAAGAAAATGTTGATGACTCATCCATTTTCTTTTTTTAACGACTTCATCTTCCATCATTGCAATATGGGCGGCAGGACCGCCAAAAGCAATGCTTCCTAATTTAAAAAAAAGTTTTGCTACTTCTTTTAAGTTTTTCTTACTATCCATTCTTTTGAAATTGGTTTGATTAATAGACTAAACATAAAACCTATTAAAATTGAAGTTACTATATCAGAGACATAATGAGCACCTAATACCATTCTAGAATAGGCTACTAAAAGAGCCCAAATAAAAATAAGTATCACATAGTATTTTTTTAATGAAAAGAATACCAAGCTAAATGCTAAGGTAAAAGCAATTGAAGTGTGACCTGATGGAAATGAAAAGGTACTTGTTTCATACAATTGAATGATGGCAGGATGTACTACAAATGGACGTGGCCGCTTTACAATATATTTTAAAATTAAACTGAATGTTGAGGAAGCTATAAATATTAATAAAAGGCTGTAGTACTTTATTTGGAATGACTTTACTTTATTTTTAATATAAAATAGACCAATAAAACCTAATATCATAATTGAAATAATGAAGGTATATGAAGAAATCCAATAAAATAATGGATCTAAAAAAACGATTCTATTTGCTTGAATCCATCTTAAAAATTCATAATCGATTTGTAAAAAGAAATTCATTTGGTTTTGTACATATTTTTATCTATCGACCAATTCCCACCGCCCTTAATAATTAAAAATAGACTTCCCCAAAGCATTGCCCAATCAGTTCGACTTCCGTGCATCATTATCCAAAATCCATCATTGGCTAAAATGTCTGATTTTGTTGTAACAATGGCAACCAACATAATTACGAGTGTTAAAACACTTGCCAATCGGGTAAGCAAGCCAAGTAAAATCAACGTGCCACAAACAATTTCAAACGTGCCGACAAATGCACCGAGAAATTCTGGTGATGGAAGTCCGATTTTTTCAAATCGTCCTGCACCCCGAATGGCAGGAAATAGAAATTTTTGAATACCTTCCGATAGAAAAACAGCACCAACCATTAAGCGAATAATGATGGTTGTTTTTGATATATCAGTACTAATTGTTTTTTTAAACATTTTAAGCAATTTTTTTTATCAATATGGGATTATACGTTTTATAAATTCGAGCTACTATCCAAGCTATTGGTATACTTAAAATCGCTGGAACTATTATGTCGGATGGATAATGAACACCAAGATAAACTCTACTAAGGCTTACAAAGATTGCCCAAGGAATAAGCACGTATGGTATCCATTTTAATTTCTCTTTAGCCACTAATGTCAAGTAAAATGCTAATGAAAATACATTGGCTGCGTGAGAAGAAATAAAACCAAACTTACCACCTCTATAATCATTTACTAAATGAAGTTTACCTGTCAAATAAGGACTATGGCTTGGCCGCAATCTTTCGAAAAATGGTTTAAATATGCCTGAAGCTAATTGGTCACTTATTGTTATCAGTAATGCTATTAACAGAATCATCAATATTGCGTCCCTTTTATATTTCCATATTAACAGAAATGACAATATCATATAAAATGGCAGCCAAGTGAATGTACCTGTTGCAAACCACATTACAGCATCCCAAAATAGATTGTGATTACCATTCAGCCATAATAGAGTTTCAATGTCTATCTGATTAATAAATTCTATCATTATTTTCTAATTGGTGATTGTCTGTAAAGCGGTTTTTTTATAGTAAAGCTTGGTACTTTTTCCATTGCGTGGCAACTAATGCAGTTATTGGTGAAAACTTGGAAATTTTTGTTGAATACAAGGGTATCTCTTTTTTCGAGTGCTTTTTCCATTTCTGGAATTGCAACGGTTAAGAAATGTTCTGCGGATTTTGCACGTTTGGGTCTTCTTTTCAAGCCGTTCTCAATCGCTTTTTTGATTTTTTCAATTTGGTAATCAGCATATTCCCAATTTTCATCTTGTCCTGCCCAATACAGTTCTTGATAGCGGTATCCTGTTTCTACCATTGCCATATCAAAACCCCTAAATTGGTTTTCGATGGTTTCAATTTTTTCTTGTTCNGTACCTTTTATCCAATTTCCTTCTACTATTTGTTGTTGGTTTTCTCGACAAGAAGAAAGTAGAAGTGCTGTGAGAATATATATTAGCCATTTCATATGTTGTGATTTAATTATGGTGTAAAATTATACAACACAAGACTAATAATATGGTCTATTTGAAAAATGTATGGTACTTAATCATTTGCTTTACGAAAAGCAATTGGGGTATCACCTACGTTTCGTTTAAAGTATTTAGTGAAATGAGAATTATCTTTAAAGTCAAGTTTGCCTGCAATTTCACTAACCGTTAAGTCAGTATAAAGCAAAAGGCGTTTAGCTTCGTTAATAATATAATTGGAAATTACCTCAGCAGAAGATTGACCTGATTCTTTTCTGCATATAGCATTTAAGTTTTGTGGAGTGGTATTTAGTAATTTTGCATAATGACTTACCTTGTTTGTAAGTTCATTTTCTTTACTTAAAAGCAAAATAAGTTCTTGATAGATTGAGCTACATTTTATTTTAGGACTACTTACAATTTTCGATTCAAGAAACTTTGCTAACAGAGCTTTTAACAATCCTTCTATAACTTGATGGTTTTTAATTTTTGCACCTTCATATTCCTTTAATAATATATTTGACATATCAATTACTGTGGTATTATTAGGAAATAGACAAGTTAAGGCACTCAGTTCTGAAATTAGCTTTTTAATATCTTTATCTATACAGTTTTCAATAAAGTTTTTTTTAATAATTAAAACAAACCCTTCAGGTTCTGTTTTGATGTCCCAAAAATGAACCTGTTCTTTACGTATATTGAATACTACAGGTGGTTGAATTTTGTATTCTATTGTGTCAATTGTATGTGAACCAGATCCTTTGGTTAAAAAAATGATTTCGAAATAACTGTTATGTTTGTGGGGTGATGTTTTTCTAATATGCTTCTTAAATTTTGCAATTTTAAAAAGGGAAACATCTTTAGCCTTATTTTGTATTTGAATATCCATCTTTATTTACTACAAAAACCAAAGGTTATTTTTACCGAAGTCAGGTAGTTTATCTCCTTCAAAATGAGGGAATATTTGAGCTACCATTTCTGGGTATTTTATGGTTACTGGTAAGTTTTGTTGTTTTACAGATTTCCAATACATTCTGCTGAATTGATATACTTGGTCTATCAACTCTTTTACAATTGCTATATCCTCAAAATAGTCTTGTTCTGTACAATATAGACTTAGTTTTACAGGGAACGGATGGTCTTTTGCAAAACCGTTACTACTGTATTTGGCATTGTTGAATAACAAATATTTTAGATGTGCAATTTCTATGATTGTACCACTTAAAGGCATTAAGGCATCATCATTGGTATCAAACGCTACATAGTCGCTTGATTCTGTTTTATTGATAGTTACTATAACTATTGGAATATCTAATTTTAATCTACCTAAAGTTTTTTGAATTGGGTCTATTTCGTCTTTGCTTATTGGCTTATAGTAGTGAATGATTAGCCTTTCTGCTTTGTTATCATTATCCACAACAAATTTTAAAATCTGTTTTCCTATTGCTCCAGCTATTAAGTCAAATTCATTATCTCTAAAACAATCAAATCCTTTAAACTCTCCTTTGTTATTAAAACAGAATGCACTACCTACAAAACGAGTATTGGTTTCCATTGATTTAAAAGCACCTACACCCACAATTAACTCTTGTTTCAGTTCTCTATCTAAACGCCAAGGAATACCGTCTATTTTAGCTAACAATGCAGGTGTGATATTCTCTAAGAATGCACCAAAATAGGCATTATTGATACTCTCTTTGTAAATTACTTGTGAGGTTATTTCGTGCTTTAAAAGCTCTTCTTTTACTTGATAATATAAGTGTTTGTTATCTTCATCCTCTTTATGTATTGGGCTTACATAAACCGCAACATATCTTGTATTTGGTTGTTTCTCTAAATTGATTAGATGATGTTTGATTTCTTTTATTGCAGTATCAGGACTATCAAATGCTAAACTGGTATCGTTATCCATATAAAATGGTTGACGAATATGTTTTTTAAGTGGTGGAAAGTAAGATTTATAACCTTTTTCAAAATAATTGTACAAGGGAATTACATAATCTTTTCTATCAGGCTTATGGTAGATAAAAAAGAACCTTACATTATCGTGTGGACTTGCTTTATAGGGACCAGGCTTTTTCATTCCTGCTTTTGGGTCTATACCTACACCATCATAAAACCTTAAATTGTTTGAGTGATAATGTGTTTGTAATACTTCATCTTCTGGAATATCGAAAAAGCCATTTTCATCTAATGGTAGTATGGCTCTAAATTCATCTGTATTTAGATAGTTGTTGTAAAAAGTGGTTATGTGATTAAAGTAAGGCTTGTACCTATTGCCTTTTCTTGGTACAGTATGCGGTATTTCTAAATGGTTTTTAAGCGGTATATTGAGTAATGGATATACTTGGTCTAAATGCTGTTTTGCATCTTCTGTAAGGTATTTAAAACGCTGTATTTCTTTGTTGTAAACTACTGTTTTGAAATATNCCGTAGGAATATTGATTTCATCAATACTTTTGGTAGCAACTTTAGAAGTGCTATCATAAGATAAAAGCAATGCAGGACTTTTTGTTAAACCTGAAAATTCAATTTTTAGGGTGTATTTGTTATAGCTGTTGTATTTGGTTGTTGATGCTTTAGCATCTAATAACCATACTTCTATATCGCCCACATAATTGAATTGTATTGCATCTGCAATAGCAATGAAATATTGATAGACCAAACGAGTATAAAGGTGCTTTGCAAACTTGGTACTGCTGTATAAATCTACTTTTGTTTTGAGTATGCAATCTTCTGTATCTTCAAAATTGGTATAGTAGAATTTATGTTTTACAACTTCTTCTTTTTGATTATCCCATAACTCATTGGGAAGCTCGGTTCTGTGTATAGGGAAATAACCTTCTTTTTTCTCGGTATAAAATCCAAACTCCTTCTGAATAGAAGGGTGTTTGAATGGAATGATATTTATAGTAAGGTTNTTCATAAGCTANTNNTTTAGAATATTTTGGCAAGCTCAAAAGATGATTGAATCTAAAAATTATGTAATTGCAAAATGCTTTATACTTACCAGCTTTTTTATCTATATAAATTTGACGCTCGGTTTCAATAATTTGCTTAGTCCAAGTACCTTTTGGATGTTTTCTTTTTAATTTTTCTTTGGCTTCAAGCCAAAAAAAACCTCTTAACTCTTTTAAATTTTGACAGTTGAGTTTTAATAACTCTATATCAAAATCTACAGATACATTATTTTTACTTTCAACTTTATCTGTTAATGAGTATGTTATTCTTTGCTCGCAAGAAATATGATGTGGATTTAGTACTTTAAAAGGTATATTACCTCTTGATTTATCACAATGAATACCATTATTTACACATACTGCAAGCATATTATTATAGCGTAAAGAAGACTGACTATGTCTAAGTTCAGTAAGATTAGAGTCTACGTGTTTTTCTTGTGATATATAATGCTCAACAGATACATATTTGCCATTAGCTTCAGGTATTTTTTTCATACAGTAGCCACATAAATAACCTTGTTCGTTTAATAATGCCTGTTTCAATAAACTATCTGTATCTACAAAACCCTTATAATTCGCATTTGGCGTAGTATTACGATATAATGTTAAAGTTTGAGGCTCTAACGCTATTTGTTTATTAATGTATTTCATATCAATTGTAATCATCAAAATTATCAATTGCTTTCTGTGTCTCTATATCATCTAAACCGAATGTATTTATAATTTCATCCAATTTTTGTTTTGCTAATTCTACTTGCTTGCTTTCAAGAAGTTTATAAAACTCATCTATTAATTCTCTTCCAAATTCTCCTCTTTTGACTGAATCAAATGCCTCATATAAGATTGAATTATAATCTCTTCCTTTCACATACAATGGGCTATCGTATATTTTACCATCAACCAACCTTTTTAATGAAGTGTTTAAATCAATATTTCCAATAATTTCAGGTGAATGGGTGGTGATTATATCAAAATCTCCGTAATGAATTTTCGTATTCTGTTGGTCGTAGTAAATGTTTTTGAAGAACTCCTTTTTCCATTTTGGGTGTAAAAAAGTATCCGGTTCATCAAATAGAAATAAAGATTCTTCATTTGATGATAGAATTTGTTTTAGCCCATAAATAGAGATTAATTGCTTTTCTCCTTCACTTAAATCTTGACTTGAAATTTCACTATTTATACGGTCAGTTTCTTTAACTAATGTTATTTGAATCTCGTCTAATAAACCCATTACATCTAATGCTACTAAAGATTGAAAAACCTCCTTTTCACTTGTAAATGAATCTTCACTCCTAAAACCGACCAAGCCAATTAGAACATCAGGAATAAAGTAAGAATGCGTTATGCTCCTTTTTAAAACTTCTGTGTCTTGACTTGCTTTTTCAAATTTCAATAAGGCTTCTTTTAAAATACCTTTTGCACCCCAATATTCACTTGCAGGATTGCTTCTATGCCAAGTAGGCATTTTTAGTTTTAATACAACTTCTGTAAAACCGACAATACCAAATTTATCTTTAAAAAATACTGCAATATCTGAACTCTGATTACAAAAAATTGAAAACAATAATAAATTGAACTGAATAGGATTGAAATAAAAAACAGGTGCATTTATATCTAATCCTTTGCTATCATTTTCTAAAAATGTGAACCACTCTTTAAAATAATCAGAAGTATAATTTTGAACAAAACCACTTAACCTACTGTCAAAACCTGCATAGTATAAAACTGTGTTCTTAGGCAATAAATCTTGTAGCGTGTATTGCGATTTGAATAGGAAATTATTAACATCTTGATTAATTAATTTTTTATTCTCATATTCTAAGATGAACCATTCTTTATTAATATTACTAAGGGTTATTTTGACATAATCAACCTTGTGTTCAGAAAAAGTAGATGCAGCCTCAATTATTTTTTCGGTTCTTATGAAGTAGGATAAAGTAAACTGAAAACCTAACTTTTTATTTGTAATTTTTGATACATCTTCTACTTTATTGCAACTGTACAATGAAGAAAATATTTTTAGCAAACACTCAATTAATGTTGTTTTACCTGCACCATTTTTACCAATAATCACGTTAAGGCTATCATCTACTGAAAATTCTTCTGAAAACTGAATATTAAATTGTTGCAGTACTTTATAATCTTCTATATATAAGTTTAATAGTTGCATAGCTCATTAAATTAATCCTGTTAAAATTTGATGTACTAAATTAGCTAAATGAATTGCTGAAGGTTGATTTAAACTATCAGGCATAAAAGGTGGCTCATCTCCTCTGTAATTAGTGACTTTAATAATTCTATAGCCGTGTGTGTCTGCCAAATGTTTGATATGACGAGATACGTCATTTCTAACTCTACTGGCACAAATTATTAAATCGCAATTATGTTTTAAAACATAATCGTTTAAGCGGTCGTGTAAATTATAAGCCCACAAATAATCGCCCATACTTTCAATACCAACTGTGTAACCTAAACAATTTAGTACATCTGAAATTTCTCCTCCTGGTAATGGTAAGGTGTAACTATGCGAAGTATTAACATAGTTTTTTATGAGTTCTTCTCTAAGGATTTTGATAGTGCCTGATTTACCACAACCTTGTTTGCCCCATACTTGTATGATAGTTTTTTGTTTCATTCTACTGCTGTTTTAAAAATGATATTTTCAAAATCTTTTATTGCGTTTGTTTTTAGAGTTTCTGATAAGTCAAGATAATTTTTAGCGGTTCTTTCTATTAATGAAACTTTTTCAACAATATCATTTTGTTTTTCTAAAGATTTAGGTAATGGGATTTTGATTTCTTTCAGTTTGTTTTGAGATATTGAAGGCATTATTGTACCTGTGTTTTTTTCTCTGTATTGATTTTGAACAAACTCTGAATTGTTAATAATAGACAAATAATCTCCATTAACTTTCTGGGTATCTAATTTTATAATAAACACCTCAGAAGATGCTGTATATTTATTATTGTCCTTTATAAAAATAGAATTACCGACAGTACCTTTTCTTGTAATAAGTAAAGTGTTTTCAGTTATTAAGTCAGTCTTTTTATAACTATTAATATGCTTTATATTGTGATTAGAAATATGGTTAGGTCTAATATCAGCAACTTTTAAAAATCGTACTCCTTCAGTTGAGTAATGTCTTGCAGGTATACCATTATACAAATCAATAAAAAGATTATTATACGAGACTAAAGGGAAATCACTATTTAATTCTATTAATTCAGTCAATAAATATTCAGAAT
>NZVW01000172.1 GCA_002697475.1 Aquimarina sp.
AGTTTTTCTTTTTGCATCAATATGCACACTACCTATGTTTATAGGTTTTAGCATAATTTTTGACTTCAACACGGCTATATCCTTAAATACAATACTAATAGGAGTCGTTGCTGCCGGCTTCTTTGAAGAACTCTATTTCAGAGGGTTTCTATTTGGGTTACCATTTAGAAAGACCAGATTAGGCTTTATACTTTCAGTTTTGTTTGGAGCTTTATATTTTGGATCATTGCACTTGTATCAAAGTACTGAAATCAATGAAATCTTTGGAATATTTGTAATTACTTTTTTAGGGGGTATTCTATTCGCTTGGGTATATGCAGAATGGGACTTTAATATATGGGTGCCTGTATTTCTACATATGTTGATGAATTTAGCCTGGGAATTGTTTTCTGTTAGTGATAATGCTATGGGTGGTACTTATGCTAATATATTCAGGTTCTTTACCATTATACTAGTCATCGTTCTCACTGTACTGTATAAAAGAAAAAAAGGAAAAAACTTATCTATAAATAAAAGATCACTACTGCTGCAAAGTAAAACTTAAAAAAGAGCAAGTTATATAAGACTTCACTTCATATTCTATTTAGTTTATTCGAGTATTCAATAATTCATTGTGTTTTATTAAATTAGGGTGTATCATATAAACTACTTTAAATTGATTACTTACCCGTGCTCTTATACAGTAAACAGTAACAACCTATCAATAAATTATAAAACAAATGGCACAAATCAATCCTTATATTCATTTTAATGGAAATGCAGAAGAAGCATTTACATTTTACAAATCCATTTTTGGTGGAGAATTTGCTATGGTGATGCGCTTTAAAGATATGCCAAGTGATCCAAACTATCCCATTGCTGAAGGTGAAGCTAATAAAATCATGCATATTGCTTTACCTATAGGAAAAAGTGATATCCTAATGGCAAGTGACACACCTGAATCTATGGGAAAACATAATGAAAATGAAACCAGAAGTAAAATATCTATTAGTGCTGAAACTAAGGAAGAAGCATATGCATTGTATAATGGACTTTCTAAAGATGGTACAATTGAAGTTCCTATAGCTGAAAGTCCTTGGGGGTCTTACTTTGGTATGTTCAGAGATAAATATGGAATAGAATGGATGGTAGATTATGATCCTAAGTATAAGGGACAGGTTTGAAACAAACATCATTAACTGAAAATGTAGTACATTATTAAACTTGGAATAGATGTTAAAATTAAATAGGATTTCAAATCACAAGATAACGTTGCTTTTATTTATTACTGCGCTGTGTCCTAGTAGTTGTAAAAACAATAATGAATCAGTTAAAAACGATAGTTTACCTGAAAAACAAAATATAGTCAAAGAGAAATGGCATTGGGATAATCCCAAAAAGCAAAATGAATACGCAGGATATGCTCAGGTTGTTAAAGTCGGCAATACTATATACATATCAGGAGTACCTGCTTCTGATATAAGTCCTGAAGGTATAACACAGCTATACAGCATATTAGAAATGTGTTTAAAGACTTATGGAGCCACATTTAAGGATGTTGTAAAGGAAACATTATATACAACAGATATCGAAGAAATGAAGAAGTATAATGAAGTACGAAAAAAGTTCTATCAAGGTGATTATCCTGCAGCTACCTGGGTACAGATTAGTAAACTATATGCTCCGAGTGCTAAAATAGAAGTTGATTTAATTGCAGAAATTATAGATAAAAAACAATAATAAGGCGTACATAATAACAATGACCCTAAGTTTGGTATAGTTTTATAAAAATACTTCTCTTAGTTCAAATCTCTATAATTCAGTGATGAATTTATTAGAAAAATCAAATTAGCAATTCAAAAAAGCAGGAACCTAATTAAGGTACTGCGAAAATCAACTTTAATTATTTAAGCAAGTAATGCTTATACGTCCACTCCCTGTGCTCTAAGATATCTAGACTTATATTCAGCTTTTTGTA
Organism: Aquimarina sp.; assembly: GCA_002697475.1. Lineage (GTDB taxonomy): Bacteria > Bacteroidota > Bacteroidia > Flavobacteriales > Flavobacteriaceae > Aquimarina. The sequence goes on from NZVW01000172.1 coordinate 1,958, forward strand.
ATTGTTCACGCATTTTTACAGATTTCTTGGTAAACTCTTTGCGAGATCGGATTTCTTTTATAAGCTTAACATTTCTTACCTTTTTCTTATATCTTTTTAGTGCTCTGTCAATGTTTTCTCCTTTTCTTATTTCAATTCTTAGCATACATTTTATTTTAATTGTTATAACCTAAAAGTTAGTAATGATCTCGATTTACTATACTTTTAATAAGTATCAATTAAAACAAGCTATATTATTTCTCTCAAAGATTTTTTTAGGCTTTCTGACTAAAGCCTTGTGCATTTTGCATAGTTACGGCAATAATATGAGTTAGCCACTACATTTAATATTTAATTTTAATATTTACTACTTAACTGAAATTGTATAATCCATAATTAACTTTTATATTTCCTATTTATTAACTTAACCCTTTGCATAAATTAACTTTAACTTCTTTCTATGACAAATCGGTCTAATTTGAGCCTTATAATTTTCACATTCTTCTCTCTTGCTTTAGGTTTTGCCCAAAATGAACAAAAAGCCCAACCTATTTTTAAAGATGGAGAAGCACAGGTTGTCGAAGCCTTTAGCAATCCTAAAGACTGGCTCCGCCACGATTTGTGGGTTGAAACTACATTTGATACTGATGGAGATGGAAAAATGGATAGAATGCATGTCAGTGTTACAAGACCTAAACAAACCGAAACAGAAGGTTTAAAGCTTCCGGTAATTTATGTATCCAGTCCTTATTTTGCAGGGGTTGCACAAGGAGGAAGAGAACTATTCTGGAATGTGCAACACGAGCTGGGTGAGGAAGTTCCTGGTCCTATCCATCCGGTAGTAAAACGCACTGGAGAACGTCCTGTAATTTCCAATTCACATCTTAAAACGTGGGTGCCACGCGGATATATTGTGGTACATTCTTCCTCTCCCGGAACAGGTTTATCACAAGGTTCACCCACAGTAGGTGGTGATAATGAATCGCTTGCGCCAAAAGCAGTTATAGATTGGTTATGTGGGCGAGTGAAAGGATATACAGAACCCTATGGTAGCGAAACAGTTGAAGCTTACTGGTCTACAGGCAAAGTAGGTATGACAGGGACCTCTTATAATGGTACTATTCCTCTTGCAGCTGCAACCACAGGAGTTGATGGTCTGGAAGCTATCATACCTATCGCTCCTAACACCTCATATTATCATTATTATAGATCCAATGGTTTAGTTAGATCTCCCGGAGGATACTTAGGAGAAGATATTGATGTGTTATATGATTTTATTCACAGTGGTGATGAGTCAAAAAGAGCATACAATAATGCAAAGGTTAGAGATTCTATTCTAAAAAATGGTATGGATAGAATTACTGGAGATTATAATGATTTCTGGGCGAGTAGGGATTACTTAAATGATATGGAGCCTATGAAAGCCGCTTTATTGATGTCTCACGGTTTTAATGACTGGAATGTTATGCCTGAGCATAGCTATAGGATATATAAAAAGGCTAAGGAAATGGGTATTCCGTCACAAATATATTACCATCAATTAGGTCATGGAGGTCCTCCTCCACTTACTTTAATGAACAAGTGGTTTACCAGGTATCTTCACGGTGTACAAAATGGTGTTGAAAATGATCCCAAAGCCTGGATCGTTCGCGAGGATGACCCAATGGATCAGCCCACTCCTTATGTTGATTACCCAAATCCAAAAGCTAATCCCGTAACTTTATATCTAACCTCTGGAGCTCCTAAATCTGGAGGCTTGACCACTCAAAAAATAGCTGAACAACCTAATGAAACTTTAATTGACGACTATAATTTTACAGGTGCCGATCTTGCCAAAGCAGACATATCAAAAAATCGTCTTTTGTATATAACTCCGGTGCTTAAAAATGATATTCACATTTCAGGTGTCCCTACAATAACCATTAGACTTTCAAGTAGTAAACCTGCTGCAAATTTATCTGTTTGGTTAGTAGCATTGCCTTGGAAAGATGGTAAAGTTAATCCTACTGAAAATATAATCACAAGAGGATGGGCAGATCCACAGAATTATAAATCAATCACAGAAAGTACACCCTTGGTTCCAGGAAAATTTTATGACCTAACATTTGATCTTATGCCGGATGACCAAATTATAAAATCAGGAAATCAAATAGGTTTGATGATTTTTTCCAGCGATCAGGAGTTTACTTTGCACCCTAAACCGGGAACAGAACTTACGATAGACCTAAATAGTACCAGATTAAGTCTTCCCATTGTAGGAGGTACAGAAACCTATGATAATTCAGTGAAAAAATAAAATCTTCGTTATGAATGAGATTACAACGCCTATTGGGGATAGAATAAAACTTCCCATTTCATTTGATGCTGAAAAAATGCTCGACGAGTATAAAAGATTTAAGTCAGTAGATTTTGAATACTATGATGTTATTCCTTTAAGAGCTCCTGCACATCAGGTGGATACTTCGTTACCTTTTCCACCTCCGGCTGAAGATTATGCAGATGGTTCCTGGACAGATTGGCTTGACACAAATGCTTTAAAGCAATCTGAATATCTCACTAGTGTAGTTGATTTTTTAGAGCCAATACTAAAGTTAATCTCGTAAGACTACTACGTCTGGCTCCCGGAGCTATTGTCAAAGAACATACAGACCCTACTTTGGGATTAGAAGTTGAAAGGTCAATGATTCGTTTAACTATTCCAATTACCTACAGCGAAGATGTAACATTCTATTTAAACCAAAAACCAGTGAATATGTTACCCGGAGAGTGTTGGTATCTGAGATTGACCGATCCTCATAAAATAGATAATCTCAGCGATTCAGAAAGAGTAAACCTTACCATAGATATGATCCCTAATGATTGGGTAAGAGAAATGATTTTGAATAGTGTTGAATAGAAAATAAATCTTATAAATTCGTGTAAAACATTTAATTATTCAAACTCATACAACTTAGTTTCAATCCTTCCTTTACTATTATCTAACGTAAGAGATAGTAAAAGTTTCTCTTTTTTTGGTTTTAAATTGAAAGGTGAAGCTAAAAGATCTACACCACTATCCTTTTTTAGCCGTATACCCTGTCCAGAGATAATGTCTACATTCGGAATGAAATCAAAATCCGGAATATGCTCAGTTATAATTACATATTTAAAACTATAAAGTTTATTAACGATGGAAATAATTTCTTTATTAGATAAATGTTGCAACACCTGTCTGATCATGGCACAATCTGCCTTAGGCAAATCATCCTTAGCTATATCCAAACACTGAAATTCAAGATTTCTATTTTTAAAATAACTTTTATTATAATTAATAATTTCAGGTACAATATCTATCCCTATAAAATTACTGGTATAATCAACAAGCTTACTACCTACATTAAAGTCACCACAGCCTAAATCACAAACAGTTATGAAATCATCAAAGGATTTTAAAAAATCAATTACTACTTCTATGTAAGGCTCGATCAGGTCCGGATGATGGGATCCTTCACCAGAAAAGAATTTAGAGTCTCCTCTACCCCAAAGATTCTTTTCATAAATCTGAATCATGGCTTCTTTTGTTGGCCAGGGTTTCTTTATTTTTTTCATCGCAGCAGAATTCCTTTCTAGTTCATATTGCAATAATAAAGCTATTTCAGGAATAATAATTTGAGCTAAAAACACAAAAATTGAATACTCTCAAAGTTTGAGAGCGTAAAAAGACTGGTATTTTTATTACATTTAAAACCTTTAGGAGGTTTTATACTTTACTTATGGAAAAGCATTGGACATTATCTGATCAGGAATTTGAAGAACAACTCATTACGCCCCTGTGATTATAAAGAATTTCCTCCTTCAAGATTTAGGTTTATTATGGATTTAAAATCAGATAATACTTGTGAGTATTTAGATTTATCCCCGAATGACGGACATCAAATGACATCCGGATATTGGTCGTTTGATCATCAACGCAAAACAGTTTCCATATTTGATAAAAATAAAATTGAAGTAAAAAAAATTACGATAAAAGAAATTCAAAAGGACATCTTAGTAGTAGAAAACATACTTTAATCCAATCTGTAGTTACAAATCATTTTTAAAAAGAAATACCTGCACATGAACTCACCTAAAATTATATTTATTTTCAACCTGATGGCCTTTTGTTTTTCAACGGTAGCGCAGACTCAAAATGAAAATGACAAAATCATATTAACTCCAGGGATAAATCTAAATAAAGAGATATCCATATCTGAAAAGCATGTGTATTCAATAGCGTTAGAAAATGGAATGGCGGTAATTGGTAATGTAATTCAACTGGGAATTGATCTTACAGTTGACATTTATAACCCTCAAGGCTTTTTGATCAAGCAAATAGATGGTCCTAATGGTATTAAAGGTGATGAAATTATAGATTTCACTTCAAGCAGCTCTGGTAATTACAATTTCGTAATTCATACTTCTGAAGATGATATCGAAAAAGGAGAATACGTTTTAAAAATAGATAAAGTTCTAAGCCTCTCTGAAAACACCAAACGAATAACAAAAAATGAACTTCCTACCCAAACCCTTTATAAACTATGGGAGTCCTCGCTGACAGATAAGGATGTGATCAATAAATTCATTACTCAGCATACAGAAAAACACATCATTGAACCCATCGAAGGTGATGCAGATCATATGCTTATCACCTATTTTTGCATTCCTGATAAAAATACTGAGTATGTTATGCTTAGTGGTGGACCTGATTTTTTGGGTTTACGTTTTCAAAGATTACCTAATACAGAACTTTTTTTCGTAACACAAAGAGTTCCTAAAGACGCCAGGTTTAACTATGGGTTTAATTACTTTAATCTTGATAAGGCCGGCCCTGAAAATGAAATTTTATCAAGATCTGTACAACATGCCTACGATGGAATTGTTGAGATGCCAGATGCACCTAAGCAATCCTATATTAATGTAAGAAAAGAGGTTGAAAAAGGATTACTTTTACCTACTTCGATAAAAAGTCAAATTTTAGAAGAAGAGCGTAAGATAACAGTGCACACTCCTGCAAATTATGACCCAAAGAGGCCACATAATCTTCTTATAATTTTTGATGGAGAAGCCTATGGTGCAAGACCTAATAGAAGAGCTAGAATTCCTGCTCCGGTAATTATGGACAATCTAATAGCAGACCATAAAATACCTCCGACCATAACCATTTTGGTATGGTCAATGGGAAAAAGAAGTAAAGACCTAATTAGTGATAAGTTTGCTGATTTTATAGCAAAAGAGCTTATCCCCTGGGCACGTAGTCACTATAAAATTAATTCAGGATCTGACAAGGTCATATTAGGTGGTTCCAGTCGTGGAGGTTTTGCAGCAAGTTATATTGCATTAAAGCATTCTGATGTTATTGGTAATGTGCTTTCTCAATCCGGATCATACTGGATAAAAGCTACAGAAGACGAAAATCATTGGATATACCCTACTGAGAATGGTAAACTAATTGATGCTTATAAAAAAAGTAAAAAATTACCTATTCATTTCTATATGGATGTAGGACTATATGATGCAGGTGCTTCTATGCTGGGTATGAATAGACAATTCAGAGATATTTTAGAATTAAAGGGGTATCAGGTAGACTATCAGGAGTTCAATGGTGGTCACAGTTATGTAAATTGGAGAGGTACTTTATCAGATGGATTGATTTCACTTATAGGAATTTAAATTAAAATTCTACAAATGATTAGTTATGGGTAAGATCAGCTACATATTTCTTCTTCTGGCGTTAATAGCAGAAATTATAGGAACTATAGGCGGTTTTGGTTCTTCAGTATTTTTTGTACCCATAGCGAACTTCTATTTTGATTTTAATTCAGTATTAGGTTTAACAGCTTTATTTCATTTATCCAGTAACCTCAGTAAAATATTTTTATTTAAAAAGGGACTTGACAAAAAACTACTTATCTACATAGGTATTCCATCAATCGCTTTTGTTATTCTTGGTGGTTTATTAACTAAATACGCTAATAACTATATTTTAGAAATTGTACTTGGCCTCTTTCTTATTAGCTTAAGTTCTCTATTTCTGATTAAAAAAAATCTCGTTATAAAACCCAACAAAACAAATGCGGTAACAGGAGGTGTATTATCGGGTTTTTCTGCCGGGCTTTTAGGTACCGGTGGTGCTATACGAGGACTAACTATGGCTGCGTTTAATCTAGAGAAAACCGTCTTCATTGCTACATCTGCAGTAATCGATTTTATGATTGATTTTACACGAACATTTGTGTACTATCAAAATGGTTATATCCATGATCATGACTTAATATATGTTCCTTTTTTATTCGTCATCGGATTAACGGGAACTTTTATAGGGAAAAAAATTCTGGCCTATATCCCTCAGGAAAGATTTAAAAAGATATCATTATTTTTAATATTGACTATCGGAATAATTACATTGGTTAATATTATACTTTAAAACTTAAAAACATGTCAATCTCTGAAGAACTGTCAAAAAACTTTAAAGAGGCTTTACTACATGGTAATTGGATTTGTACAAATCTAAATGATCAACTTAAAGATATATCCTGGCAGCAGGCAGTAATGCAGGTGTATCAGTTAAATTCTATTGCTTTATTAACTTTTCATATCAATTATTACATTAATGGTTTGGCTCAAGTTTTTGAAGGAGGTCCACTGGATATAAAAGATAAATACAGTTTTGAAATGAACCCCATAACCTCAGAAGAAGAATGGACTAGCTTAAAAAAACAAAGTAACGATAACACTTTAAGATTTGCAGATTTGATTAAAAATCTATCTGATAAAGAATTATATGAACCCTTTTTAGATCCAAAATATGGTACTAACTTTAGGAATATATCCGGTATCCTAAATCACAGTTTTTATCATCTGGGTCAAATTGCTATACTAAAAAAAATAACCTCCGCAGAAATTTAAGTCTTTACCAAATAAGATTTATCACTGTCTGTAACTAATGGGTCAGATAAAGCTTTGTCCAATAAATGATCAAAGTCACCTGTTCGATTATGGAACATTAGCTGACATAATTCTTTTATAGTAACTCCATTTACNTTCTCTTGTTCAAGAATTAACTGATCTCCTGATATTACATCTCCACTCTCCAAAACCCTGACATAAACACCNGTCTTCAATGAATTNAGAAANTCTTTAATGATCTTTTGTGTTCCAAAGCGGATTCCCAACTTAAAGCAAGGTTGTCGGGGTCTGGAAATTTGAACTAAACTAGTTCCTAATCGATAAATAGAGCCTATTTTAACCTCTGCTTCGTCAAATTTTTCTAAGGTAATATTCTCTCCAAAAACACCATAATGCCAATCAAGTTCAGGATATTTTAATTTCCAGTACTCATAATGATCATATGAATAAAGATAACAGGCTTTGTCTACGCCACCATGATAACGTCTATCAATAACGTGGTCTTGATCTACATCCTCAAAACCTAAGTGAATACTATCATTTACCGGGTACTTATATATCCCTGTTTTTACTTCTTTACCTCTCCATTTTACGATTACAGGATCACCAATATTGACAGATATTACTTTCATAGTTAAGACATTTCAACAGCGTTAAGTATGAGCCCTGAGCCGGGAACGATGTGTTCTAATTTATAATAATGTTCATTCGGTTGCAATGTTTTTCTAATAAAATCTACAGTCTTTTTGCCTCTTCCCACATCAAGTAAGGCTCCCATCATTAACCGAATTTGATTACGCTTAAAACCTTCTCCTTTAACTCTTAGTAAATAACTCTTTTCAGGGAAAAAATTAGCTGTATAAACCGTATTTTCTTCTATACCGCAATACATAATCTCTCCTCTGGTAATTGTATTTTCTGAAGGTCTATGACAATAGGACTTAAAGTCATGTTTTCCTTCAAATAGTTTCGCAGCTTCTTTCATACTATCAAGGTCTAAATCATCCATAATGTTATACATAAATGGAGCTGCAAAAGGATGAAACTTATCACCAATACAGAACAAGTACAAGTATTCTTTAATCTTAGGTGCATTAATAATATTAAAGTTTTCATCAACCTCCGCTATCGAAAGAGCTCTGATATCCTGGGGTAAGTTACGATTAAAAAGCTCTAAAAAATCCTGCATTTCTATAGGATAATGATCGATAAAAAGTTCAAAATAAGCTTCATTAGCAGATACCTTAGCATCTGTTCTACTCGCTGCCAAAATTTTATAGTCATTATGTTCCAACACATATTTTATGGTTCTTTCCACCATCTTTTGTAAAGTAATAACACTTGGCTGCTTCTGCCATCCGTGATACCTAAAACCTAAATATTGGCACTTAATGAGGTAATAAAACCTTTTTCTGAACATAATTTAGTCAAATTTCTTTCGAATATAGATATTTATTGCAGTTCACCGAATTTTTACATTTTTTTTATATAAAAAGTAAACTTTACACCTGCCTAAATTTGTTATATTTGAGTAAAACAAGTATTCATACTTTAAATCAACTTAGTTATGGTAAAATCAAAATATCAGGAAGTTTTAGACCTAGGCGACAAATTAAATGTACAAAACGGGGATGTTCAGGAAGACAATGGAGTTCTTAAGATTAAAGGAACTACACAAACACAATACGAAAAAAACATCCTATGGGATAAAATTAAAGAAATAGGAGGTGAAAATCCTTCTGATATTAAAGCAGATATAAAGGTTGCCGATGATTCCGTATACCACAGACATACAGTACAGAAAGGCGAATCACTAAGCAAGATTGCCAAACACTATTACGGAGATCCTATGAAGTATACGGCTATTTTTGAAGCTAATACGGATAAATTGAAGAATCCGGATCTAATTTATCCGGATCAGGAACTAGTGATTCCAAATTTGTAAATAAATTATTCAGTAAGATACTAAATGGCCGCCTTATGCGGCTTTTTTTATGAAAGACTAATAATAATCAAGTCTCTTTTCATTTAATGAAAAGCATAATTGACAAGTAATAAATGTCAAAACTACGTATTTCAACGATTTTTTAACGATTCTTAACAGTTTTTGAATTATTTTTTACGGTTTTGCCGTATTTTTGTAACAGCCCTAAAATTTAGTTTTATGAAAATACATCTACTTTCTTTTTTTCTATTAATTTCTTTATGCTCTTTTGGTCAGATATTGACTAAGGAGAGAATAATTTATGAATACAAAGATCAGTTGGTTATGAATGATGGTGCACACTATAAAATATTAGTAAGCAGACCATTCTATCAAATTACAGATACCACTATTCCTCAGCACAAAGAATTTCAGGATCACGTTTTAAGGCTCAACAGAGTTTTAATATTGCGAAGTGATGAAAAATATGCCCAACTTATTGAATGGGTTAAAGAAAATTTTAAATACTATGAGCTAAGATCTCTGGACAATTATAATAATGATCACGAAATCTCAGAGAATAATTAGTTTTTGTGTTTTTTAATCGTCTACGACTTTGTAGGTGATTATCACTGGGTGTTCAAAATGGTCTTGTTGGCAAGAGCAAGAATTTGATCAAACTGGTCCTCAAGTGTCAAATTGGAGTTATCTATGGTGATTGCATCATCTGCTTTTTTAAGCGGAGAATCTTTTCTTGTGCTATCCAGGTGATCCCTGTCTACTACATTTTTTAGTACATCCTCATAAGACACCTCTTCTCCACTCTCCAGTAGTTCTTTATACCTTCGCTCTGCTCTATCTTTTGCAGTAGCTGTCATAAATAACTTAAGTTCTGCATCCGGAAAAACAACTGTACCTATATCTCGACCATCCATTACTATTCCTTTGTCTTTCCCCATCCTTTGCTGAAGATCCACAAGCTTACGTCTTACTTCAGGTATAGCCGCAATTTGACTAACATGACTTGCCACATCCAGGCCTCTTATTTCATTTTCAACATTAGTTCCATTAAGAAGTACTTCACCGAGACCAGTAGCTGTATTAATTTCAAAACTTACAACAATTGAATCCAGATCATTGATTAAAGCCTCTTTATTAAGATTGGTACTTATAATATATCCTTTGCGCATAGCATATAACGTCACAGCCCTGTACATCGCTCCTGTATCTACATATATGTAATTCAATCTTTTTGCGAGTTGCTTGGCAACTGTACTTTTTCCTGTAGAGGAATATCCATCAATGGCAATAATAATTCGGGTTTGATCCATCATTGTAAGTTAACATTTAATCCGAAGGTACTTGATGAAGCCGCGGAGTTATATCTTGCATAGGAATATGCAAACCTGAATTTACCCATTTTCAAAGAAAACCCACCACTAAGACCCGCAAATGATCTCTGGTCAACTATTCTAAGCTCTTCTGATCTTCTGAAGTTATAACCTAATCTTACATTAAAGCCTGATTCAGGAAAAAATTCCACGCCTAAAACTACATGTCTTAGTGCATTATTGACAAATCCCGGGTCATCCTCCTCAATATTCCCCTCCAGATCTGTTACATCTCTAGCCGGATTTCTAAAAGCTACATCCCAAATCTGTAAATTCTCAAGAGTGAAATTCCATCGGATAGGAACACCGGTTAAAGTTTTGGCAAAGCCAAGATCGATAGTCAAAGGTAAATCTTCTCGTGTTCCTGCGTAGGTTGTAAACTGAGTACCCAAATTTCTTACAGAAAGTCCTGCATCAAATTTTGTATCAGGATTGTGATAAATAACACCTAAATCCAGAGCACCTCCTAAAGAAGTATATTCTTCAAGTTTTGATGAAATAAATTTAACCGATGAGCCCACATGAAAATTAGAATTAGGAATAGCATAGCTATAGCCAAAAGATAAAGCCACTTCACCGGCTCCAAACTCAGAAGTTTCATTCCCAAATTCATCAAAACCGTTGAACTTACCATAATTTATATAGGTTATTCCGGTATGAAACACTAATTGTCTCGGGCCAAATGCTCTGGCATATGCAACAGAACCATAATTAACATCAGAAATATAGTTGACGTAATTTACCGCTAGTTGATTATGCATCTCTTCATTAATGGCGGCAGGATTCTGTAATGCTGATGTTGGATCCATATTATAACCCGTAACATACTTGCCTCCTAGCGCAGCTTGTCGTGGAGAAGAAACTAAATTTAAAAACTGATAGGTATATCTACCTCCTATCTGAGCTGATAAAGAATAGCCTGATACCAGCAATAAAACAAATATGAAACCCTTTTTGCTCATCCAAAAGCAAAAATATAATATTCTATGAGTTATTTGGAGCTTATATAAAAAAAAGATAACGGCACAATATTTACTCCATTTAAGAGTTATAGCATAATGCCACTATTCTTGATTTTAAAGAATCAGGAACCAAATCTTTACCGAACTTAAACTATACGTATATGGGTTTTTTTGACTTTTATGATGATAAGATCGCTATTGATTTAGGAACTTCCAATACGCTTATCACCCACAATGGCAAAATAGCCATAAACCACCCATCAATTGTAGCCATCAATAGACTATCAGGAAAAATCATTGCTTCTGGAAGTGAAGCCATATCGATGAGAGGTAAAATTCATCAAAATATAAAAACATTATATCCTTTTAAAGATGGTGTAATTGCCAACTTTGATGCAGCTGAAAAAATGCTTTCTTCCTTTATTAGTATGATCCCCAGTAAACCATTATCATTGCCTACATCTTATAATATGCTTATTGCAATTCCCTGTGAAAGTACAGAAGTAGAGATGAGAGCGGTAAAGGAATCTGCTAAACGTTTAAAGGCCAAAAAAGTATTTCTAATACCTGAACCAATTGCTGCCGCTATAGGAGGAGGTATTGATATCTTACAACCAAAAGGAAACCTTATCATAGATATTGGTGGTGGAACTACAGAAATCGCTGTAGTGTCTTATGGTAGTATAATTAGAGGAAAATCGCTAAAAATAGCCGGTAACACCTTTAATAACGATATTATTAACTACGTTCGCGATGAATTTGATCTCAATATAGGAGAGTCCACAGCAGAAGAACTTAAAATCACTGTTGGATCGGCAGAATATACTAAAGATAGTCGCCAGTTTTCAACAGCTGTTCAGGGTAGAGACTTACAGACAGGACTACCAAAAGAAGTTAAAATTTCAAATAAAGATATTGCTAAAAGCTTGGACAAGTCTTTATCAATAATAGAACATTATATCCTTGAAATATTATCAGATACACCTCCTGAAATTTCTTCAGACATATACGAATCAGGTCTTTATTTAACAGGTGGAGGTTCGCTATTAAAAGGTTTAGACGAAAGGTTTTCGAGATTTACTGATCTACCTGTTTGTTTAGCAGAAAACCCATTAGAGGCTGTTGTAAAAGGTAGTGAAACGGTATTAAAAGATTTAGGTAAATACAAGTGTGTATTAACAGAAAGAATCAAAGATTGATTTTGTTTTTTCTTGCTAAATTTTGAAACCTAAATCAATGAGAAAGCCGATCAAATGATCGGCTTTCCGCTTATATAACATTAATGCTATTAAAGCTTTTTAGCATTTTTAACTTTGGTATTTGTTAAGGCTAAGTTTAAAACTTCACTCATATCCTTGACATAATGTAAAGTCAGTCCTTTCAAGTATTCTGGTTTAATCTCTGCAATATCTCTTTTATTATCTTCACATAAGAGTATCTCTTTAATTCTTGCTCTTTTTGCCGCAAGAATTTTTTCCTTAATACCACCTACAGGAAGAACTTTACCCCTTAATGTAATTTCACCTGTCATAGCTATACTCTTTTTTACTTTTCTTTGAGTAAATAGAGAAACTAAAGAAGTTAGCATGGTAATTCCGGCACTAGGTCCATCCTTAGGTGTAGCACCTTCAGGAACGTGAATATGTACATTATACTTATCAAAAATATCAGGGTTAATACCAAGTTCTTCTGCATTAGACTTAATATATTCCATGGCAATGGTAGCAGATTCCTTCATAACTTTACCCAGGTTACCGGTAATATTAAGATTGCCTTTACCTTTTGATAGTATAGATTCAATAAATAATATGTCTCCACCAACGCTTGTCCAGGCTAAACCAGTGACAACCCCTGCTACATCATTATTTTCGTACTTATCTCTTTCCAATCTCGGAGCACCTAGAATATCCACAACATCTTCATTGGTCACTTTGATATTATACTCCTCCTCCATTGCCAGATTTTTTGCGGCGTATCTTACCATTTTGGCAATTTGTTTTTCGAGACCCCTAACACCGGATTCTCTGGTATATCCTTCAATAATTTTTTCTAACTGAGCTTTACCAATTTTAAGATGTGAAGTATCCAGTCCATGTTCTTTTAATTGTTTTGGTAGTAAATGCTGTTTAGCTATTTCTACTTTCTCCTCGATAGTATAACCAGTGACATGAATAATTTCCATTCTGTCCCGCAATGCTGGTTGGATGGTATTAAGGCTATTCGAAGTAGCGATGAACATTACCTTAGAAAGATCAAATCCTAATTCCAGGAAATTATCATGAAACTCATTATTCTGTTCCGGATCTAAAACTTCTAGTAGCGCAGATGATGGATCACCTTGATTACCCACAGAAAGTTTGTCTATTTCGTCCAAGACAAAAACC
>NZVW01000173.1 GCA_002697475.1 Aquimarina sp.
TCAAGAGAAGAAACTCCGTAACGTACTTGAATTGGCTCATTTCCTCCCAAAGTTTGAAATCCTGAGTAATCAAAATTTACCGGTGCTCCACCACTAAAAATCTGTGCAAATCCATCACTGGTACTTATATATTTAGATGTGTCTAAAGGATCTTCATAAATAGCTACAATAAACCATCCCCCACAGGCACCATCCGAACCACTGGTAAATCCATGTGTTGCATTCATATCCGCGACGGTATATGTACCAAAATAATTGTTAGGATCTAATACGTTAGTAATATCTGCATAACATACATAAGGTACTTCATCATTAGCCACTGTTCCTAATGGGTTTGTTGGCGTATCTCTATATCCATCAAAAACTACACTTGATGCTGTAATATCTATATAATTAGTATTATTAGGCAACTTAAGCTTAACATTTCTAAAATCTGCAGGTCCTTGTTTTCTAGGATCAGAAGTTGGTAGTCCCGTTAGGATAGGGTTACCTTCAGTAGAAAGCGTTGCTAAAATTACCTCTGTATTGGATTGCATTAAAGTAACTAGATCCCCACCTGTTACCGTTCTGCAGTTAATATCATCATTACCCATGGATACAGCCGGAATATTAATAGCAGGACCGTTACCTGTCAATCTTGGCATTAAGCCATTATTATTAACAATGACTACACCCACAGCTCCGGCATTCTGAGCATTAACCACTTTTTCTCTTAAAGAACAGCTTCCTCCGGCTCTAACAACTGCGATATTACCCGCCAACTGAGCCCCATTGGTAATACCACAACCATTAACCGGCTGGGCAAGTACCAGATAAGAAGTTACCGGATTCAATCTTACATCTGAATTATCAGTAGAGAATTCAGAATATCTAACATTATATTCCTCTGCCAAAGGCCCATTGTTAATCGTCAGGTTAACATTGGTATCATTACCACTACCCAATTCTGCATCAGAATAGTTTCTAGGGGATTGGCTTCTCTGCATGTAATAGTTTGCAGACCAATATAATCCTGCATACACTAATCTACTACATTCATTTCTTGGCGCATTTAAATCTGCAGAACTGGAGCTGAATGTAGTAGGATCACCGTCGATATCAATAAATGCAGTTACATAGTTTCCGTTATTCTGATTTCCATTATACGCATTATTTGGATTCCTGTAAGAGTTCGAACCACTTTGGATTAATGCTCCAACGATATCATTACCAGCCATAATCAAATTACCACGGACATCATTGACTGTGGCCCTTGGGGTAAAAGGGACTGTTAGCTGAGCATTTATTGTATTGCTCAAAGAAACAAATATCAATCCGATAATAATTATAGCTACTTTATGGTGCAGTATAATTTTCATAAGCCTGTTAGTTAGTGTATGGGTATTCATTGCTTTTATTTTGGGGTGGCTATTCAATTTTTAATATATATAATTCTCCACTATATGTTCCTCCTACGTTAGAGAATAGACTCTGCTTCGCTTCGTCAATCGTGTCAAAACGTTTTAGGTATACATATATGTAATTGTCTTTAGGGTTTCTGAAATATTGAGGTTCCACGCCTTGTGATCTCAATCTTTCCATACCTCTTTCAAAATAGTTCTCGCGCTTAAATACATCTGTTATCAAATAATATCCATTTTCTACACTATGCCCACCAATGAAGGATAGGTTTTCAGTCAATACGGTATCATCTTTAACAGAGTCTTCAATGGTTCTTATTTCCTGTAATAAACTCTTATAAGATTCTACTCTATTCTTCGCGATATGTAGTATCCACATATCACCATAATACTTGTTACCAATATTATTCAGGTAATTTTGCGCAGCTTCCTCCTTATTGGCATAGCTAACTATAGATACGTACTGCAAATCATTTTCAGGATTAAGAATCACCTGGGCGTTATTGAATCCTAAATCTTCTAGTGTGCTTTCAAATTTCTCAGCATAATCTCCTCCTTTGAATACATTACCAATTAAGTAATATCCTTCAGGATAACCAGGAATGAACTTCGTAGCATACTGTGCCTCCGGTCTAGAAACTTCAGCAAACTTGATAAATCTGTTTTTAGAGCTTAACTTTCTAGAGCTATTAGGATCCGGGTCATTTTTAGCCTCTTCAGCCTCATTATTCATATTTACTAAAGACTCCAATAAATCCGTAAAGTCTCTCTTATCCAGATTAAGCGCATTATTCAATAATGAATCTCTTTTCTTAGTGATTCTACTACTAATTCTGGTACTATTATCTAATTGCTCCTGAATTCTTTCTATTTCTTGCTTTTCTTCAACAGTAGGTTCCGGAACATTTGCAGTTGTAGCCGCAGCTGCCTCAGCCTCCTGTCTTTGTCTTTCTTCTTCTGCCAATCTTGCTGCTTCAGCTTCCTCAGCTTCTTTTGCTGCAATGGCAGTGTCAATTTCTGATAACAAGCTTTGTTTGTCAGCTTCAGGTAAAATCTGACTTCCTCTTACGATATCCGCCTGATTTCTAAGTGCGCTAACCGTACCTGTATTGATAAGACTTCTTGTAGCGTCTATCAACTCCTGACGTTGTCTTGCCTCATCGGCTTGTCTTTGCTGCTCTGCTACTCTGGCCGCTTCTGCAGCTTCTTGTCTTAGTCTTTCTTCTTCTGCTGCTCTGGCTGATTCTGCTGCTTCAGCTTCCTTAGCTGCTATTGCTACTTCCAGTTCTGATAATAGATTTTGCTTATCAACTTCTGGTAAGCTGGAAGCTCTGATCACATCTGCCTGATTTCTTAATTCATTAACGCCTCCGGTAGCAATAAGTGCACGAGTAGCTTCAACTAGTTGTTGTCTTTGTTGCTGCGCCTCTTTTTCTGCTATACTCTCGTCAATCTCAGCTAAAAGTGTTTGCTTTTCTTCATTAGAGATAAAAGTATTAGACTGCACCAATTGAGATCTTCTTCTAAGCTGCTCTACTGTTTCATTTTCAAGCGCATCTCTTGTTTCAGTGATCAAGGTCTGTGTTTCCTGTTGCAGTTGTAATCTTCTTCTTTGCTGCTCTTCTTCAGCTTCTTTTTGCGTCAATACCGTTTGAAGCTCGCTCAATAAGCTCTGCTTATCCACTTCTGGCAAGTTAGATGCTCTAATGATATCTGCCTGACTTCTTAGCTCATTCACACTTCCATTAGCCAGTAGTGCTCTAGTTGCCTCTACTAGCTGTTCTCTTTGTTGTGTCTCCTGAGCCTCTGCTTGTTTTGCAGCAATAGCCACGTCAATTTCAGACAATAAATTTTGTTTATCAACAGCCGGTAAATTAGATGCTCTGATAATGTCTGCCTGGCTTCTAAGCTCATTCACTCCTGCCGTAGAAATTAGTGCTCTTGTAGCTTCAACTAATTGCTCTGATTGTCTCTGCTCTTCTGCTACTCTGGCAGCTTCTGCAACTTCCTGTCTTAGTCTTTCCTCTTCAGCAGTTCTCGAGTCAGCAGCTTCTTTTTCATTAATATTATCTTGAATCTGAGCTAATAAAGCTTCTTTTTGTTCAGCCGGTATAAATGTATTTGACTGAACCAGTTGCGATCTTCTTCTTAGCTCTTCTACAGAAGTACCTTCATTATTAAGAACCCCTTCTGTTTCTGTAATTAATTCTTGTGACTCTTGTTGCAATTGCAGTCTTCTTCTTTGCTGTGCCTCTTGTTCTGCAACTTCTGTTTGTTTTGTTGCAATAGCCACTTCCAATTCAGAGAGTAGTCTTTGTTTATCCACTTGTGGTAAACTACTGGCTCTAATAATGTCCGCCTGACTTCTCAACTCATTCACACCTGCAGTAGCAATCAATTGTCTGGTTTCTTCAACTAAAGACTGAGATCTCTTTGTTGCGATAGCTACTTCTAACTCGGATAGCAAGCTTTGCTTGTCCACCTGAGGTAAGCTACTTGCTCTAACAATATCAACTTGATTTGTCAGTTGATTAACATTACCCGTAGCTATTAATCGTCTGGTTTCTTCAATCAGAGATTCAGATCGTTTTGCAGCAATCACTACCTCAATCTCCGAAAGCAGACTTTGTTTATCAACAGCAGGTAAACTACTGGCTCTGATGATATCAGCCTGATTTCTTAACTCATTAACACTGGCAGTAGCTAGTAGTGCTCTTGTTGTGTTAATTAATTCTTCTCCCTGATTAACCTCATTAGACTGTGCCTCAAGCCTGTCTGCTTCTTCTTGCTGTTTTCTTGCCTCTTCCTCTCTTGCAGCTTCTTCTGCAGCGATCTTATCTACATCTTCAATAAATGTACTTTCTTGTTCTAATCTTCTTTGAGCAGCTAATATCTCCTCCTCTGTAAGTTGATTTTCCTGTTCAAGCGTTCTTTGCGAAGCTAATCTTTCCTCTTCTTCGGATTTTCTATTCAATAGCTTCACTTCTTCTTCACGCTGCAATGCTAGCTCTCTTGCNCTTCTNGCTTCTTCTTCTTTTGCCTCNTCTATTTGTTGTTCAAGTCGGCTCATAGCACGTTGTGCCTGAGACAGAGAATCACCTCCACCTCTCTCCTGAAGCTCTCGTATTAGTTTATTTTGTTCAAGTATTTCTTTCTTAAGCCTTCTGATTTCGGAATCTCGCTCCTGATACGCTTTTTCATTGCTTGTAGTCTTCCTTGTACGTCCTCTTCTTGTATGCTGAGCAAAATTATAAGCTAATTGTACCTCGTGAGTAGAACCAAAATTAGACGTATCGCCTATACCCATTTCAAAAGTATAGCCGACAGAAACATTAGGGGTTACATGGCCACCGACTCCTATGGATACACCATAAAAACTATCGTATCCCGCGTGAGCCCAACCTAATTCAGGCAGATCAACCATTGCATTACCACCGTATCTAACATCTAATTCATTATCATTAAGCATATTCAATACGTTAGCGTATCCCATACCTCTGATCATCTTGTCAGATCGACGTTCTAAACTGGTAGTATACATAACGTGTCCTCTAAAAGCCATATCATCTGTTACTAACTCACTAGCACTTATATTATATGCAACGAGATTATTAACAGATACCCCAGCGTCAAATTCATTAAAATTAAAATTAAAACCAGGAGACATAAGAAAAACAGAACTGTTTTCATAGTTAAGTATCACAGGATCAGTGATCTCCACGCCATTATTTAATGTTGTACTATCTGCAGAATCAATGTTTGCTTTTAGACCACTCTGAGAAAATCCGAGATTCATACCAAAAGTCAAATTCATGTCTCGGTTAAATTCCAGATTGTATGCATAGTTTAACGTACCTCCAAAATATCTGTAAATACCTTCATTTTGCTGAAAAAGTCCTATGGAAACACCTGTCTTTTCATCAAAATTAGATGTAAAAGATAATAAGAATGTCTGTGGGTTATCATTAAACCCCACCCATTGTTGTTTGTTGTAAACGTTGATAGATTTTTTATTTTCTCTTACTAAAGAAAAAGTTGGGTTAAAATAGAATCTATTATACCTAACCAAATTATGAGTAGGAATATCCGTAGGCAGCACACCATAATTTACGGTGTTTTCTTCCTGAGCCGAGACTGACTGAACGGCTAGCAAAACAAATATGGTGCGTAAAAGTAATTTTTTCATCATAAAACTATCTCATAACCGTAATTGATCCCTTTCTAACCACGGCACTGTTCTTTGTTATTATATAATAATATATTCCTCCTTGACCTTGCGTTCTGGAATTTTCTGCAGGCCAATTGTTTTGATAATTGGTTGTTTTTAAATCTTCTACTCCTCTCGAGTCAAAAATAGTTACTTCAACAGCTGGATCATTCAACAAACTTTGTGGTAAGCGCCAATTACTATATTGCGAACCGTTGAATGTTACCACATTNGGTATAATTTCTGAAGGCCCTGAGGGTACGCCTACTACAGCNTCCAATGANTCTACTGTACATATGGAAGAAGTAATTCTTACGAAATAAGTTCCTTCTTGATTTGTTACTAAAGTGTTATTAGTCTCTCCTTCTATAAGTTGCTCTTCACCATTTACTCTTAAGTACCACTCATAGGTATAATCATCATCAAATGGTGCTGTTATGGTCACAGGACTACCATCATCTGGTAAAGACTCAGGAGAAACGGTTAAAGCAATATCATTAGATAAGAAACTTATCGGAAGATTATTAGAAATAATTCCTGTAAATTCTCCTGTTCTAAGGTTAGCTCTTAATTCGTAACTGCCTCCACTATCAGCTCTATCTATTGTTAACGACAAAGAAGTCTCACCAAGTGGGACTCCATCTCTAAACCATTCGAAATCAAAAAAGCCGAGTTGTTCCTCCGTTAAGGGGACCCGGAGGCCGGTATTTGTCCGACCGACCATTTCTATAAGCTCTATATCTATCGTATCCTGATCACAGAGATCTTCGCCCATGGTACCAATAGTTATTTCAAATCCTACCGGAGCATAGATATCAGTTTCTGAAAACAACTCTGAATTACACGGATCATTGGCGTCAATTTCTACTCTATAATTACCAATAAACGAAGCATTAAAAGTAAGTGAAGGTCCACTAACAACACCTTGCTGTTGTACACTAGTTTCCACTATCCACCTAAATGGGCTACCATCCGGAGCATCTGTTACTACCTCCAGATTTATCGTTTGATTAGGTAATAAAATTAAATTCTCAGGTAATTCCTGAGTAATACTTGAACCTTCATTATTAACAGTAACAGGATCAGAGGCTATAACACAGCTATCTCCAAATGAAACTTCTATGAAATATTCTCCCTGAAAATTGTTTAGAGGTAAAGTTATTATTGGGCTTATTGCACCATTAATTGGTTGATTATCTTTATACCATTGATAATCAAAATCGCTATCTTGTTCACTTGATACTAAGCGTTTTGTTTCTTCAGGACAATAAGAAAAATCAGGTGCAGTTGTGCTTATAGTTACATCACCCACATTTTTAACTACTACATCTACATTGTTCGATCGACCTGCTCCAAAAGCAGCGAAGAAAAACTGACATTTTCCTAATGGAACTCTGGCATAGTAGGTTCCTACTCTATCAATCTGTAAAGAGGGACCATTTGCACCAGCGACTACAGCACCATCCCTAAGCCACTCCCACTCAAAGCTGTTAGCATCAATTTGATTGTTATTGCCGTCTAAGACTCTAACAGAAATTGTGGCGTTTACGGTAGATCCGTCACAGATAAAAACATCATTTCTGTTATTCAAAATAATCTGAAGTTCGTCGTCAAAAAAGTGTGCTGCAATATCTGCAGAAGGCTGACTTATCATATTATCAACCAATGAAGCCCTGACCCTAAATCGATAAGTATCGCTATTCGCATCAGTGGGTATTGCCACATTTTCAAACCTGATTTCGCTAGAAGAGGCTGTCCCATTATTGGGACCAACCACAGAAGCTATAGGTTCTGTTTGATTGTCAAAAGTACCATCAGGTGCAGATATTTCTAAAATAAACTCATTTCCGTTAGGTAAGGCATTTCCTGGAGCTAGTGTTGCTATAAATGTGAAAGAATTGAAACCAGGACTGGCACAGGCTTGAGTACCGGACTCCAAAGCAGGTGCAGAAATGGTTCTTTGGGCTAATGACTCCTGGAAAGATAAAAGGAGAAATAGCACTATAGCGAACGATGACAGGTTAAGTTTATAATTCATAATATCACACTTGTTAAAGGGGTGGATATTTATACTATTAATTAGCGATTTGGGGCGCTTGTTAATAATGTTGTTAATATATTTTTAAGTAAGTGATAAAAATATAAATATTTAATTTATATCCAGACAAAATTCTGTTTTTTTTTGTAATAATATTCTTACTTAAAATATCGCTTGAAAGCTTAGCTTAGCCCACTCCTTCGAGAAGGTACAAAAAAATCAAATTAACTTCTCATTATCAACAATTTACATTTAAATCTTAACGTTATCAACACTATAAAAATTGGCAATAAAAGGGAAAAAACACCTCATATTAACGTTATAAAATCTAAAAAATTGTTCTTAATTTATACCAATTCAAGATTTTTCTGTGTTATAATTAACATTAAAACGTCTAAATTAGACGATTAATGGAAACTTTAAAGTGTTAAAATTTTAAGTAATTTAATACTTAACAGCTTGTTAAAAATTGTAAAATAATATAGTAAGATACTAAAAAACCCCGACATTTTCATCTGGCGGGGTCCATACTTACTAAATAAAATTTATTTTTCCTTCTTTTCCTCAGTTCCATTCAGTTCTGCAAGGATTTTGTCTGTTATATCCAGCTCCTCCTTTGCATATAAAATATTACTCACTTCAGTTTCCCCGTAGATATATGTATATCCATTCTTTTTACCATATTCCTTAATAAAGTTCTCTACTTTAGTGATAATAGAGTCGATTTCTTGCTGACTACCTTGTTGAATCTCCTGCATTTTGATTTGCTGTTCTCTCTGTAATGTTTGCTGCTTTGTCATCAACTCATTCTCTCTTTTCTCTTTATTAGAAGGTGTCATAGATTTCATTATGTTTCTATAACCTTCTAATTCAATTTGAAATTGCTTTGCTTTTGCTTCAAGTTCAGCTCTAACTTCATTATTTTTTTGAGTCCACTTTTCCTTCGCAGCTTTCATTTCATTAAAATCAGAAACAACTTTTGTATTATTCACATAAGCCGTTTTTTCTACATTTTGGTTACAACTGAAAATTGTAACCGATAATATTAATAAAGCAATAATTTTTTTCATTTTAAGTGTAAATTTTTAGATGCACAAAAATATTAAAGTTAGTCACACTATAATACTCGGTAATCAATTAAATAACAAAAATAAGATAAATCTATAATAATACAGAATTAAATAGTTTTTTGTTATTTAAAAAGACTTGTTTTAAGGCCTTTTAAGCCATTTTTTTATCTGAAACAGGATTTTATTATAGGAGCAAGCTAAACTTTACCAAATCTTATTTAATTCATTTTTGTGCCTTTTTGTAGGATATAAATCTGTGAAGAGTACTCTTTTGTAATTACTGCCTTCAAATTTGAATAAAAACCAACGAAAAAGGCTTTTACATAATTCATCTTAGCTGTTTTATGCCTTTCAGATAACAGGGCGATATAAAAAGAATCAAAAAGAAGAGGTTTTATTTTTAGAAGATTGAAATTATTTTTTCCGAATAAGGTTATTATTGAATTTTTAGAAAAATGCCAAAGGTGTCTTGGTACATCATAAGCTGCCCAGAATTGCTTATAATATTTTGCATCAAATGATTTAAAATTAGGAACTGCTATTACTAATACTCCTTCTTCCGAAAGTAATCTGTACAACTCACTCATATAATCTTCAAGATCCGGAACATGTTCTAACACATGCCACATAGTTATAACATCAAATTGACCTGAAGCCAAGTTCTTAGTATCTTCAATAATTTCTAATCCTTTTTTCTTAGCAATATTTCTAGCCTTTTCATTAGGCTCAGTTCCAATTGCACTCCACCCCCTTTTATTTGCAAAAGCAAGAAAATCTCCAGTTCCACAACCTATATCTAAAAGATTCCCTGCAGCCATGGTTGATGTATTTATCAATCGGACTTTTCCAGAAAGATTTATACCTTTTACATATTGATAAATTTTATCAAGAAATGTTCTTTTACTATCTGTATGAGAAATGTAGTCTTCACTTTCATAATATTTCCCTAGCTCCTCTTTGGATGGTTTAGGATGCGTTAAGAGCATATCAAGTTCCGCATCGTATAAAAGATCAAAAACTTCTCCTGAAACGAGATAGTCCTTACATTTTAAATAAAGTGTAGTGTGATTATTGGAAAGCATTTAGTTTTTCTATTTCAATAAATATTGGTCTTTGTTCCACGTGGAACTAGTTTTTAGTAGCATCATATATTTCAGTGTTCAAAACATTTGATAACCATTGTGCCTTCTCCAAAACATCTTCATAGGATGAAGACATATAAACTTTATCATTTTTATTGTCTTTAAAAAACCTCAAAGCGAACATATCATATTTTTCTTCAGTACCTAAGGCTGCAACAGAACTATACTCGTTATCTGATTTAAATTTACCTGGGGCAATAGAGATGTAATCCGGATATACCACATCCAATTTTATTTTAAGTATTGGTATACCAAAAACCATGTAGATCATTTTATTATCAAATTCCGGTGTTATTTTATAATAGACTGAGGTAGCTATTATAATCAAACTGACAAAAAGAAATCCAAATTTTATTGTAAGACTTTTAGACGCGTCTAAAAACAAAGTTAAGGCAAATAATAAAAAAATAATTGACACTATTTTCCCTTTTAAAGCCCTTCTTTGTTTACATAATATATAATTTTCTTTCATTATCTTCCCATATATACTAAAAGCACAGAAATATCACTAGGCGATACTCCACTAATTCTTGAAGCCTGAGAAACCGTAGCTGGTTTTATTTTTGACATTTTTTCTCTTGCTTCAAATGACAATGATTTTAATTTAGAATAATCGAAATCTTTTGGAATTTTTACATCCTCTAACCTATTCAATTTGTCGGCATTATTTTTTTCCTTTTCGATATAACCTGAATACTTCACTTGAATTTCTGTCTGCTCTAAAATTTCATTATCCAAATCATTTTCCTTAATATATTCTGCAACCTTATCCAGTGTCTTAAGGTCTTGTAATTCTACCTGAGGTCTTGCAAAAATTTTAAAGAGCTTTCCGCTCTGATTTATGGGTGCTGAATTTTTTTCTTCAAGTAATGGATTAATCTCCTCTGGTGAAACACTCGTTTCTTTAAAGAAATCATAAAAAGATTGTGATTTACTTTTCTTTTCTTCCATTCTTTTCATGCGCGTATCTGAGGCTAAACCAATTTCGTGTGATAACGGAGTTAGTCTGAAATCGGCATTATCTTGTCTCAATAATGTTCTGTACTCTGCTCTAGAGGTAAACATTCTATATGGCTCTTCAGTACCTTTAGTAATTAAATCATCAATTAAAACTCCAATATAAGCATCATTTCTCTTTAAAATAAAAGGATCCTGTTCCTTCACTTTCAGTGCCGCATTTATACCCGCCATTAAACCTTGAGATGCTGCTTCTTCGTATCCCGTGGTTCCGTTAATTTGACCCGCAAAATATAAACCATCTACTATTTTAGTTTCTAACGTATGGCTCAATTGCGTGGGTGGAAAATAGTCATATTCTATGGCATAACCAGGTCTAAAGAATTTTACGTTTTCAAAACCTGCTACAGATTTTAAGGCTTTAAACTGAACATCCTCTGGTAAGGAAGTAGAAAACCCGTTCACATAAATTTCAACGGTATCCCATCCCTCCGGCTCCACAAAAATTTGATGCCTATCCTTTTCAGCAAAACGATTAATCTTA
>NZVW01000174.1 GCA_002697475.1 Aquimarina sp.
CCGTACTATTGTACCAGAAAGCTCTCCAGCCACTTCTATATTCTTTTATTAAATCAAACATAGTTTGACCGGTCTGCCTATGTATCAGCTTCACTAAGATCTGTCCTTCAGTTCTGGTCATTTTCTTCAACTCTGCAGTAAACTCATCTTCCATATACCTTTGAAGCATTTTAATGTACCTTCTTTTTTTACTTTTAGAATCAATTTGCTTTAATCTTTCATTAAGCTCAATTAATCTTTCTGAAGCCATTTTGGCATATGGATAGACTTTTCTGGTTTTTCGTCTCAGAATTAAATATCTTCTTCGTTCAAGTTTATTATCAAATCTTAGTTTCCTGAATATGATAACTTCTTCCAGATCTATAGCATCTCTTGGTATAGTGTCACCTTCAATAATATAATATTGGACATACTTAGTACTATCCACTGAGACACTATCCGTTTGCTGACCTTTGAGCAAAAAGATATTACATAAAACAAATATGTATCCCAGATATTTTGATTTCATGTTAACGTCCTTACTTTTCTTTTCTTTTACAAATGTATTCCAAATTGGAATATCAAGTTATCATTATACCAAAACTATTCCAAAATTAACAATAAACACCTTTCAAACTATAAAATCATATTGAATATTATTATTTTCGCAAGAAAACAACTAAAAAATAATGGCAAAAAAAGATATACTGACTAAAAAATCGATTTCATTTCTTGAAAAATATCTTAATAACCCATCCCCTACCGGTTATGAATGGGAAGGTCAGAAACTATGGATGGAATATCTTAAGCCTTATGTGGATGAATTTATTACGGATACATATGGCACAGCTGTAGGTGTTATCAATCCAAAGGCTGAATATAAAGTGGTTATCGAAGGACACGCTGATGAAATATCCTGGTACGTTAATTACATTACAGAGGATGGACTTATCTATGTTATACGAAATGGAGGTAGCGACCATCAAATAGCAGCCTCAAAAAGGGTAAATATCCATACCAGAAAAGGAATAGTGCAGGGGGTTTTTGGCTGGCCCGCCATACATACCAGAGATAAATCTAAAGAAACTCCACCACAATTAGATAATATATGTATAGATGTGGGTTGTAAATCCAAAAAGGAAGTTTTAAAGCTAGGAGTACATGTGGGCTGTGTTATTACTTATCCAGATGAATTTTTCATTCTTAATAAGGATAAATTTGTTTGTAGAGCCATTGACAATAGGATTGGCGGATTTATGATTGCTGAAGTTGCACGTTTATTGAAAGAAAACAAAAAGACATTACCTTTTGGGCTATATATTACAAATTCTGTACAGGAAGAGATCGGCTTGAGAGGAGCTGAAATGATAACTCAAACTATAAAACCAAATGTTGCTATCGTTACAGATGTATGTCATGACACAACAACTCCGATGATAGAAAAGAAAACTGAAGGAGAAACAAAGATAGGTGATGGTCCGGTGATTTCTTATGCTCCTGCTGTTCAAAACAGACTCAGAGAATTACTAATAGATACCGCTGAAAAGAACAAAATACCTTTTCAACGTATGGCATCCAGCAGAATGACCGGAACGGATACTGATGCTTTTGCTTACAGCAATGGAGGTGTAGCTTCTGCCCTGATTTCACTACCTCTTCGATATATGCATACCACAGTGGAAATGGTACATAAAGAAGATGTGGAGAATGTAATACGGTTAATCTATGAAAGTCTTCTGAATATCAAAGAAGGTGAAACTTTTAGTTATTTTGGATAACAATTAACAAAATACCCTGCTTAAATGCGGGGTATTTTTTTCTTATAAAATGGCTGACGAATACATTGACATATTAAATGACGATGGCTCAGACACAGGAAAAATAGCTCTGAAATCTGAAGCTCATAAAAAAGGTCTTTTCCATAGAAGCGCACATCTTTGGCTATATACTTCAACCGGAAAGGTGCTAGTACAGCAAAGAGCTATGAATAAAGATACTTTCCCCGGGTTATGGGATATTTCAGTAGCAGGTCATATTACAGCAGGAGAAACTGCTTTATCAGCAATCCTCCGAGAAGCAAAAGAGGAAATTGGCATAAGTTTACGTGAAACTGATCTTAAATTTTTAAAAATAAGATTGTCTGAAAAGAAACCTAATCCATATATAATAGATAACGAGTATCAATACTTGTTTATAGCTAATATAGATGAAGATATGGAATTGACGCTTCAGCTTGAAGAAGTTATTCAAACAAAATATCTAAATGTAAAAGATTTGAATGATTTAGTCGTATCCAATGATTCCAGAGACTTCGTGCCTCACGGTAATGAATACTATAATTATATAATTGAAAAAATTACTGCTAATCTTAGGCGTAGTTAAAGTTATATTAAACGTTTATTTCTTTAAAACCATAAGCAAAATCTATTGTATTTTCATAGTCTAAAGATCAATTCTTGATACTTTTAAATAATAATTTCACATTTCAATTATAATTAAAACACACAATGAACTATTTAAATTTCAACGCAGAAAAAACTTCAAAAACTGTAGCTGAGCTAAATCATCTTTTAGCTGACTATCATTTATACTATCAAAAATTAAGAAATTTTCATTGGAATATTTTAGGAGAGAATTTCTTTGATCTTCATAATCAATTTGAGCTTATGTATGACGATGCCAGAATAAAGATTGACGAAATTGCGGAACGTATCTTAACCTTACGCTATCAACCTGTAAGTAACTACTCTGATTATCTAAGCAAATCTAATCTTAAAGAATCTAAATCTAATCTCACTGATCACGAGATGGTATCTCATTTGTTAGAAGATCACGGAGATATTCTAAAGCAAATGACCAAAGTGGTAAAAGCCGCTGATGATGCGGGAGACGAAGGAACTATTGACCTTGTAGGTGCATACATCAGGGAGCTGGAGAAAACGAGTTGGATGCTGGATGCGTGGAGAATGAAAACCAGTGATTCCTTAAAAGTAAGCCAATAGAAAATTATGCTTAGATTATTTATTAGCTCAATTCTACTCCTTTCTCTATTATGTACTTCGATAAGTTGTCAGAGCCAGGAGCCTGGAGAATTAACTAAAATCAATATTCTATCTAAAATGATCAATGAAGCTTCAGGACTAACGTTTATTCCTGAAGCTTTATCCATTTATACTATAAATGATTCAGGTAATTCTCCGTCAGTTTATGAATTGGATTTAAAAGGAAATATTAAAAGAGTTATTGATCTTTTTGAAATTAAAAATATTGACTGGGAAGATTTGACTTATGACAATCAAGGAAATATATTTATTGGTGATTTTGGTAACAATAATAATGATCGGAAGGATCTTACTATCTACCAAATTAATCCAAATTCAGAAAAAGTATCCATCCTAAAGGAGATTCCCTTCTCTTTAGAAGATCAAAAAAATTTTCCTCCTAAAAAGAAAAAAAGAAATTTTGATATAGAAGCTTTTATAAGATATAAAGAAGGCTTCTTTTTATTCACTAAAAATAGATCTTCAGACTTTGAGGGAACTACTAAAATCTACTATCTGGAAGATAATTCTCCAACCCACGAAGCTAAACTCGTTCATAGCTTTAAAACTTGCAAAGATGATAAAGATTGTTTTGTAACCGGAGCCGCTATTAACAAAGCCAAAAATAAAATTGTTCTATTGACTTATAATAAAATTTTTATCCTTAAAAATTTTGAAAATGATTTTTCGTCTGTTGAAATAGAAAAAATTAAACTAGATCATTACTCCCAAAAGGAGGGCGTATGTTTTATCAATGATTCTACCCTATACATAGTTGATGAAGAACAAGGAAACGACCATTCTTCACTCTATCAATATAATTTAAAAGATTAAAATCATAAATTAACACCAAACCCAAAGGAAAATCGAGGGCCATCATCACTATAGAACAAGCCTAACTGACCTGATATAGCATCCACGGCGTTTATCCAAAATCCACCACCATAGGAATCATGCCATATGTCAGAATCTTCATAATCATACCATACTCTACCTATATCATATCCTCCATATATTCCCAATTGTAATGGTAGTAATCCTGTTCTAAACTTGTTAAAGCTATATCTCAGATCATTTGTAAACGCTAAAGTCCGATCACCGGTAAATCTTTCTGTCCTGTATCCTCTTAATCCAGTATTGCCTCCAATGTTTGGAGCCTGATAAAATTCATAACCATCACCAAGGGTGAATCCGGCTATAACTTCATTTTTTAGTACAAGTTTTCTGTTTTGTGTAATTGCATTATAGAATTGTAGTTTCGGGTTTAGATAAACAAATGTGTTTTTAGTATTCTCTAAATTCATCTTTACTCCGGCAGTCAATGAAAATCCCATTCCCTTTGTGGGATTTGCTATATTGTCATAGCTTCCATAATTGTAGTTAATATCTATAAAAGAGAATTTTTTTCTATCAAAAAAATCAGCATCAGAAGTACCCAAGCCCGAAGTAGAGGTTATAAAACGATCAGAAGAGTCTTCTACTTCAACACTTTCCAACCCTGCTTTCATAACCATTTCTGACCCATAATATCCTGTTTTCTTTAACCCTGTAGATAAGGATATGATACCGGTTTTTGTCCTGTTATAATTAAATCCTAGTTCATCATCAGGGTTTAAAGAATTATTACCAAAACCAAAGAAATTCTGCGCATAGTTTTCACTGGTATACCTGGCATTTATTAACAGACTCCAGCTACCTATCATTTTAGTAAACTCCCCTTGATAAGATAGATCGTAACCGTCTGTTGCTACAAAATAAGCAGCTTTTAGTATATGTTTATTATGGAACGGCTCTTTATAGAAACCTCTTTTTGTGTAAGAATCTGTTACATTTATATTCATACCGTCATCAGGATTAAACCCAAGTAATGGAGTTATAGTATTTGTATGATCAATGTTTTTGTTTATGTCGTATAGGTTCTGGTTATAGTTATCAGAGAGTTGAATATAAGCTCCTCCCTTATTCTTCACAGTATTTGATTTAGTTAAATGATCGTATATCCTTATCTTTCTTCCTCGCTGTATCTCATAAGTATCATTATTTTGACCTCCTACTATTCTAATCTTTACAGGGTTTCTTCCTTTACCTTTTACTACAAATTGGTCATCATCATCTAAACCATATACCCAAACCTCATTGGTAACTTTAGAATCTATGATTTTGCTAAAAAATTGCTTTTTCGGCTTACCATCAATTATTCTGAACACTTTAATTTCTGTAGCATTTTTCTTTCTGGTTATTTCAAAGAAATCATCTTTATCTGTACCTGTAACCACAATATGTCTGGCTAGATAATTATAATATCTGCTAGCTATATCTTTTAGACTTGATCTCCTTAGCTTTAAATTCTCCTCAATATTAAGAGCCACAGAATCCCTGACTTCCTTAGGNAATTGATCAAACGCATATTTTATCTTATCGTCTGTCATATATTTCTGAATATACTCTGCTTGTTCAACCCACATTTTTTCGTCAGCCTCAGAAACCAAGGCCCTGTCTAACTTGATACCACTCTCATTAATCCATCTTACATTATTTAAATCTTCATCATACACCTCAAACTTTCGTGTTGTCGGTATGATAAATTTTATAAAATTAGTGAGTGCCCCATCATAGTTACAAAAAGCCTGATCCCTATCTCTGGGAATAGGTCTATAGATACGTTCTTTGTCCTTATCAAACCGAGCCCATCGCCATTGATCAGTGTGACGGTCCCAATCCCCAATAAGCATATCAAAAAGACGTGCTCTGATATAATTTTTTTGATCAATTTTATACTCTTCATCCTTTCTAAGATTCGTAAGCATATCATCTGTACTTTCTATATCATCAGGTTTACCAAAAGACTCGACATCAATAAATTCTTTTCCTGGTCGTTCTTCTAATACATAAAGCTCATCTCCATATTCATTATTATATTTCCCTAAGGCTCCATGTTTAGGTATATAATATAATTTAGGATTAGTGTGATAAATATCTATGGCATCAGCAAGAGGACCTATTGCAAAAGTAACATAGGGGTGACTAGCTGTATAAAAGTCTGCTAAGAGTTCTTCTGTAAAAGTATCTTCAAAATTGTCCTCCAGATAAGTATTTACAAATGCTCCTTTTTGTAAGAACTGAGTAGCACTTTTCTTTACTGCTCTAAGGCTATACCTCTTTCCTTTTTTATCAATTAATCTTAAAGATCTGGTCTGTTGTCCGCCTCCACTCCTATCTACCTTCATACCTCCCAAGAGTGTGTCCAGTGTAACTACAGGTACTCTTAATTTTTTACCATATACATAACGATAGTGGTTACCCCATATATAACTAAAAACTTCAGATCTCTCGGTAGCCTTCTTACTATATATTGAGGCTTCCGTATAGTCTTCAAATTCTTTAGGATACATTGAGGTGTCTATAATAGTATCCTTCTTAAAAACTGAATCTTGGTACAGGTTTGTAATTCCTCGTTCATTTACACCATAAAAATCTACAAAAGAAGATCCATCATCCAGAAGTCTTATCATGCTAAATCCTGCACCGGAATGTGCAAATTTTCCATTTTTGCCTAACGTTGTTGGGGTACCTTTATTTACTGTACCAGAAATAATTTGTTTTAACCCATTATCGTCTATAAACTGTAATGATTTTTCGTGTGCTGAAACGACAATTACTTTATCTGCATCTCTTATCATTACTGATAATCTACGCATTAAATCACTATATCTTTTATTTAAAATATCTTGTGGAGAAAGTCCACCCTGAGATTTAATTTCAGCAATTAAGGATCCTAATATAGGTAGCGGAAGGTTATTGCCAAATGGAAAAAATTGATTTCTAAAACTATATTTCCCTCCATAAGGCCCATTAGAATAAACAGGGTGATGCATGGCAAGAATTATAGTTTTATCCTTATTTTTCTTTAACTCATTTTGTATTTCTACAAAAAATTTACTTCTGGTTTTTATCTCACATTCGTCATTTACTGTGGGATCCTTATCCCAATTGGCTATGTACCATTGAGAATCGACGATTAAAAGATGTGTAGTATCATCAATATCAATACTCTCTAATGGACAACCATCCTTTGGCTGAAAGGCCTTTTTATCATCAAGCTTTTTCTTTAAATGTTTCTCTTGTCTTTTTAAACCTTTCACCCCATAACTTTTCCATCCACGATCTCCCGGAATAAAAATAACTTTACCTCTAAAGTCTTCAACAACTTCTATTTGATTGTTCAACTTTTCTTCTGCATATTCTCTCCTTAGATGGTTCTTATTGGGCATACCATCATCAAGGTTGTCACCCATAATAATAAGAATGTCTTTTTTGGTAGAGGCACTATCCAAAAATCTTTTGTAGAAGGATAAACTTGTTTGACTCCTGGTATCCTCTATCCCCGTATTTCCGATAAGAAAGATCTTTCTTTGATTAAGATCAGGTACTACTTTGATATTATTAACAGGTTGCTTATCCGAGTATTTAGTTTTATAAGTAGCGCAAGAGGTAAACAAAATTAAAATTAATATTAAAATACCTTCTTTATTTATCCTATACTTGTGTGACATTAATAATTTTTAATTACTTTGGAAAAGAAATTTTGCTCTAGTATGTCTGCAATAATAGAAAAAACAGAAAAATTTGTGGAAGATCTTTTTCATAAGAAACTTCCTGAAACTTGTATTTATCATAATCACGCTCATACTAGAAGAGTTTTTAAAAGTACGAAAGAAATTGCTGATAATGTAAGTATTTCTAATGAAGATAAAGAGGTTCTTTTATTGACTGCTCTTTTACACGATACCGGATACACCCAGAGTTTTAAAGACCACGAAGAGTATAGCGTCGAAATAGCAAAACGGTTTCTAAGCAATCAAAATCTTGATCAGCAAAAAATAGATCAGGTATCTGAATTGATTTTAGCAACTAAAATGGAACATAAACCCGAAAATTTTCTTGAAGAGATCATAAGAGATGCCGATGCTTCTCATTTCGCTAAAGATTATTATAGCGAAACCAGTGAATTGCTCCGGAAAGAATTTAAAACACACGGAATCAATAATTTTGATTCCTCCGGTTGGCTAAAAACAAATATCGATCTTTTTAAAAATCATCATAAATATTATACTGACTACGCTATAGAGTATTGGAAACCAAAAAAGGAAAACAATCTTGCTAAAATGGTAGAAGAGCAAAAAAAGTTAAATAAAGAAGAAAAAGCAAAAAAAGCTGAGCTCAAAAAAATGCTTAAAGAAGAGAGTCCTGAAAAAGGTATTCAGACTGCATTTAGAGTAACTCTGAGAAACCATTTAAAATTGAGTGATATTGCTGATACAAAAGCAAATATTTTACTATCCGTTAACGCAATTATCATTTCATTAGCGTTGTCTAATCTAATTCCTAAATTAGATAATCCGTCTAATACATATCTTATTTATCCAACACTAATTTTCCTGTTTTTTAGTATCGCCTCCATGATGTTATCAGTACTAGCAACCAGACCTAATGTAACAAGTGGAGAATTTACCAGAAAGGAGATAGAAGAAAAGAAGGTGAACCTTCTATTCTTTGGTAATTTTCATAAAATGCCTTTAGAAGAGTATAGATGGGCTATGAATGAACTTATGAATGACAAGGAATACATTTATGTCACTATGATTAAAGATCTTTATTTTTTAGGAAAAGTATTGAATCGTAAATATAAAATTCTAAGAATTACGTATACAGTATTTATGATTGGTATCATTGTATCCGTTCTATCATTTATAATTGCATTCAACACACTTCAATCTGTTTAGACCAAAGTGTATTTAACACTTATTTTTTAAGTTCTTTCATCAGGTCATCATAGGTATATAATGCCTTATTATCATCCTCTTTATGATATAAGATATTAACTCTTAAAGCTTTTAAACCAGTTATTCCTTGAAGATCTTCTAATTCAACTATTTCTACTTCTTCTTCAAGATAATTTTTAGATTGTAAGAAATTAATATATTTTAAGTATTCTCTTTCGTCAGAACTTTGAGAATATACAATAACTATTTTACCCTTTTCAGTTACTCTTTCTTTTGTTCCCTTTATAAATGCCTTATCCACTCTTTTCTTAACAACCTCATATCTGGCATTATACGTCCCATCAACATCAAAGCGTTTTTCATCCATTCTAAATCGTACCGATAGAGAACTATTAAACACTAAAATCATAGATGCCACATCCAGAGCTATGGGTAACTCGTTTTTCATTTGGTAATACGCATTTTCCATTTCGCACATAACCTGAAGCTGCCATAGCCTTAAATTTTGTAGATAGACTTTATTAAAGCTCTTCTGTTTTGTAATAGACTCTCCTATATACAAGTTGTGTTCCACTCCATCTGATTTAAACCTCTCAAAATAATGCGGATACATAGCCTGAGCTTCTTCTTGCTTTTTGTCAAGTAAGCCAGCGAGTTTCTTATTAATTAACGTTACTGAATCGTCAAAAGCTTTTCTATGCTTATACACTGATTTAATATCAGGATCAAGCATTTCATTATAAGCAGAAATATAATTTTTTAACTCCTTATGTTTTTTTGCTAAATGCTTAAAAATAGGATTAATTTCCTTTTTAATATATGCTAAAATTTTAGCTTCACTATTAACCTGCAAACCTTGATTTTTCAAGGCATCAATATAATCGTGAACCTGAAATCTGATCTGCTCATAAATGGGCAGCGATTCGATTTCTAGTATTTTGTTCAGAACCTTATCCACTGCTATTAGCTGGACCAATAAATCCTTCTGTACAGCCTCATTTCTGGTCTGAGAAGATGATTTTATGTCTATTTGACCATATAATGGATATACATCATCAAAAACAATTTCTCTAAAGGCAAGAGAAAAACCACTCTGTTCTGCTCTGAGAAATCGTTTAGCTTCTTGCTTAAATTTCCAATAAACACTAGGGTGAATGGAGGTACATTCCTGTTGAATTATCAAGTCTAGTTGATTATTCATTTTTGCTCTGTCTTGAGCAACCTTATCAACTAAATAAGGCATTAAGTCCTGTAACTTATTAGCATTAATACTATTAAGATCAAATTTATTAGGAGACACTAACTCTATAATTCCAAGAAACTTTCCTTTGTCTATAATCGGAGCGATTATGGCACTATTTACATTTTGATCCAACAGATTCTTATACATAATTTCATCAGGTGTAGATGCCTGAAATTTTTCTACATCTGAAATAGCAAAATAAGTTTGTTTTTCAAAAAGAAAATAATTAGTGCCTTTACAAATAGCATGCTTACAACTATCAACTTCCTTATCCTTTAAAACAAAACTATGAAGTTCATCACCAGGAACAGTTTCAAAAGTTTTATCTTCTTCGTTATAACTTGCAAAACCTATTTTTATATCGGGTAAATTAAAGATAGCTCTAAAGATTTTTTGGAATTCTTCCATAAAATCTGAATCACTTTTGTCATATTTCAATAAGCTGGTCTTGAATTCTGAAATGGCATAATCAGCCGTAACATCAAATAAATTTGCTATAATCAATCCTTTAAACAAATAACTTTTAGGAGGAAACTTCTCCTTCCATAACTCAATATTATCGAAGTTATCGAGCAATAGAGCTACATCATCTTCTGTTACCTCAGGAG
The DNA here is from genome assembly GCA_002697475.1 of Aquimarina sp. Lineage (GTDB taxonomy): Bacteria > Bacteroidota > Bacteroidia > Flavobacteriales > Flavobacteriaceae > Aquimarina. The sequence goes on from NZVW01000174.1 coordinate 10,655, forward strand.
CATCATCTTTTTTACTTATATCAACAAAATCTGCATTATAGAGTAACCTGTAGTGCCTTAAAATACCATTAGCATCAGGAATATCATAAAAGAAAGGTCTTTTAAAATCAATGGCATACCCATAAAAATTATTTAGAATAATACTACACCCCATAATATAGTAATTATCCTCATCTAAATTTTTTATACAAGGCTCAAAATCGGGTCCTGCCGCCTTGATTATATTTTTATACCTATCAGATGCTTTTAATACTAAATTGTTAAATGGGATGGATGCAATTTTTATTTCATTGCTTTGCAGTATTTGAGCGAAAGTGTCCTCTAGTATAATATTTATCTGAGGTAATAATCCTTCTACTTCATCTGCCTTAATTCCTTCTTCCAGTTGAGGAAATTGTTTAGCAACAGACAATACTCTTCCTGATCTTTCTTTTAAAAGATCATTATCGCTATCCGAATATTTCCTATATTTTTCAAAAAATTTGGAGAAGCTTATCCGGATATCTAATGGAAAATCTTGCTCATTTATCATCATTGCCCCTAAGTCTATACTTGAATTTAATAAAATAACTCTAAAAATCAGGAGTTAAGCGGTACATTAACATTAAATTAATTCCTCTCTTATGCCATTTTTTGCAAAATTAGGATTAAAAAATCACTAAGACCAATAACTCTCTATTTTTATTAGACTCCTATGTTGAAAAAATGTTACCTCAAAACTCAATATTTTTTTAACCCGGAGCTGTATAAACATTATGAATACGTTAATTTTTATATCATGTTCCAAGTAATACTTATTTTAGTCGCATAAAATAATACTACATGACACGATTTATAATATCAATTTTAGTAATTGCTATAACATTTAGCTGCAAAGAAGAAAAGAAGGGATATGTTATAACAGCTAATACACATGGGTTTGAAGATGGCACAAAAGTTTATGTAAATGCTATGAGTCAATCTAACAGACCTGTTATAATTGATTCGTCAATTATAAAAAATAAGCAGTTCGAAATAACACTTCCTGCTCCTGAAACCAATGACTTTAACTATCTAACTTTTGAAAATATTGGAGGCAATGTACTCTTCATTGCTGAAAATAACCCCATTGAAATAACCGTTTTTAAAGATAGTCTTAGATCTTCAGTTGTTAAAGGTGGTGATGAAAATAAAATTTTCTTCACCTATTTAGGTAAACTTAAATCTTTTAATGAAGAGAAAATTAAGATTAATAACGATATTCATGTAGCTACTAAACTTAAAGAATACGATAAAGTAAAAAGCCTAAGAGCCTCAATAAACGACGTAAATCAAAAAGAACTTGATTATAGAGAAAGTCTGGCCAAAGAAAATCCAAATTCAATTGTTGCTGTGATGGCACTTACAGATTTGATCAGATTAAGAGCTATTCAAGCAAAAGAGGCTCAGGAAATGTATTCAGGTATAAGTGAATCTCTAAAATCGACCAGATTAGGAAAACAACTTGAAATGCTTGTTAACAATGCAATTGCTTTGTCTCAACAAAAGAAAATTGATGTAGGAGATAAAGCAGAGAATTTTTCTGCTCCAACACCTACGGGAAGAGAATTATCTCTTAATGAGGCGAGAGGAAAAGTAACAATTATAGATTTCTGGGCGTCCTGGTGTAAGCCCTGTAGAATGGAGAATCCTAATGTGGTAAAAGTGTATAACAAATATCATGAGAAAGGATTAAACATTATTGGTGTTTCTCTTGACAAAAAGAAAGAGGCCTGGCTTAAGGCAATACAGGATGACAATTTACAGTGGAGTCATGTTTCTAATCTTCAATTTTGGCAGGAGCCGATAGCACAGGCATATGGTGTTCGTTCTATCCCTGCTACCTTTATTTTGGATGAAGATGGTAATGTAATTGCTAAAAATCTCAGAGGTCCTGCTTTAGAGGAAAAAATTGCGGAACTATTAGGAGAGAATGTACTGTAATACCAAAAATACTAATATTAAAAAAGGCTCAGTTTACTGAGCCTTTTTTGTATCATAA
>NZVW01000175.1 GCA_002697475.1 Aquimarina sp.
TTGCTATACAACTATGGCTATTCTTTGCATTTTTTATTGATGGTTATGGTGGGACAGGTAATATACTGGGAGGTCGATTATTAGGAGCTAAAGACTATAAAACTTTAGTAAGTATGGCCAAAAGAGTAAATATTTATGGTTTCATAGTAGCCTGCTTATTAGGAATAATATCACTTATTTTTACTGAACCTCTGGGATTAATTTTTACCAAGGATAGGGAAGTCATTTCAATATTTACCTCATTTTTCTTAATTGTTATTATCATGCTACCTATAAACGCTCTGGCATTTGTAGGAGATGGTATTTTTAAAGGAATGGGAGAAACTGGTTTCCTGCGCAATGTACTCATAGGCTCAACAGTTTTTGGATTTATCCCTATGCTTCTAATTTCCAGATACTTTGATTTGCAGTTACAAGGTGTATGGATTGCCATCTCTGTTTGGATGCTTTTTAGAGGAGTTGCCTTGGTCATTAAATTCAGAAGAAAATATGTACGACTTGCTTTATCCTCTTAAAACAAAAAAACCAGGCAACACACCCCCAAAAGGTTACCTGGCTATCCAATTACACTAACTCAACTTAGTAAGCTATTAGTATTCCTAAAAGATAATTCGTTACGGTTTCTCACAAAAAAAATTTAAAATAGTTTAGATTTATTTTACATTTATCTCAAAATCAATTTTTAATGACATCCAGACCTAATGGTAGTTTATATACACATACAGAAAATCATATTGCTACAGTAGAATTTGGCCATCCGGCAAGCAATTCATTCCCTTCTGAATTATTGGAACGATTGGCTAAAGCTTTTAAGGATTTGAGTGATGACGACAAAGTACATGTCATCATTTTAAAATCAGAAGGAGAAAAAGCCTTTTGTGCAGGAGCATCCTTTGATGAACTGGTAGCTATTACCACTCTTGAAGAGGGCAAAACATTCTTTTCAGGATTTGCCAATGTGATTAATGCTATGCGAAAATGCACAAAACCTATTATAGGCAGGATTCAGGGTAAAACGGTGGGTGGTGGAGTAGGTTTAGCTTCAGCTTGTGATTATTGTATGGCAACAGAGGCGGCCTCTATAAAATTGAGCGAATTAACTATTGGAATCGGACCTTTTGTGATAGAACCTGCCGTATCCGGAAAAATCGGTCTAGCCGCTTTTAAGTCTCTGGCATGGGATGCTACACAGTGGAAAAATGCCTACTGGGCTAAAGAAAAAGGATTATATAGTCGTGTATTTGAAACTATAAAAGAATTAGATAGCGAAATTCAATTACTGGCTGAACGTATTGCATCTTTCAATCCTGAAGCAACCAGAAAAATGAAAGCTGCATTATGGAAGGGTACTGACGACTGGGATACACTATTAGCAGAAAGAGCATCCATATCAGGCGAGCTTGTCCTTTCAGAATTTACAAAAAATGCACTTCAAAAATTTAAAAAATAGAATATGGAAGTTTTAAACTTTTTAGGAGGAAATGGTTTATTCCTCATTTTAGGTATTGTATTAGTGGTTGTTTACTTTATCAACAAAAGAAGAAGATAGCTACCTGGTTTTTAGCCAACCCGTTATACTTAATCTTTCGCTATGAAGCACAGGTTTAACCTCGTGCTCTAAGACCTGACTTTCAAAAACAACAACTCGTCCGGGGAGTGGATATACGATTTCCGGAATTTCATTTCCATCCTTATCCAAATATAACACAAGTTCTCCACCATTGGAGTTTTTCCAGTCATCATCATTTAAATNANAAACAAATGATAACCTCCTTCTATCATCATTCATGAACGTATCCAGATGNCTTTTATAGAATGTCCCCTCNGGATAAATAGCNTAATGGAACTCCTTAAATAATATGCCTAAAAAACAGGTTTTATTCAAGTAATTGATCATATCATTCATTTTAGAAAAGAAAAGTTCTTCTGCATTGTTTACTTCCTTTTCATTAATCCAATGAATAAAATCTCCACGAATGGACTTTACGATATTTTCATTAATACGATTCCCTATTGCCGCTTTCTTGAATTCCTCATCCTCATACTTTTGTAAAAGCGAGGCTCTGAGAAGATCGACCTCCTCTGCATTAAAAAAAGAATCAACAATACTGTATTGTCGATGCAAAAGATCATCTATGATCTTTTCATAGAGCGGATTTTCTTGAAAATCAAGCTGCTCATACAATTCTTTGTTTGTCATTCACCACTGATAAAAGCGCGCAAATATAATCGAGAATTGAATAGGTTGTATTGAAAAAAGCCACAATAAATCAATTATCTTTGTAGCCAAAATTAATTGGAATGTCAAGGATCAGAATCACCAAACAATTTACTTTTGAAACAGGACACGCATTGTACGGATACGACGGAAAATGTAGAAACGTACATGGACATAGTTACAAATTAAGTGTTACCGTAATAGGAAGTCCGATTACCGATACAAGTCACGTAAAATTGGGTATGGTTATAGACTTTGGTGATCTTAAAAAAATTGTCAAGGAAGAAGTAGAAGATGTTTTTGACCACGCTACTGTTTTTAATAAAAACACTCCTCATATTGAGCTGGCAAAAGAGTTGCAAGAAAGAGGTCATAATGTGATTTTAGTAGATTACCAACCCACAAGTGAAAATATGGTAATTGATTTTGNNNANAANATTAAAGCCCGCTTACCTAAAGAAATATCTTTGTTTTCATTAAAGTTACAGGAGACCGAAACCTCTTATGCGGAATGGTTTGCTTCGGATAACTAGTCATATGCTTGCTTTATAGTATCTTTACATCCATAAAATAATAGTATGCAACTTCCTGAGGGAAAAAAAATATATTTTGCCAGCGATAATCATTTAGGAGCTCCTACTAAAGAGAAGAGTTTTCCAAGAGAACAAACATTTGTAAAATGGCTTGACAATGTTAAAAAAGATGCCGCAGCTATTTTTTTATTGGGTGATCTTTTTGATTTCTGGTTTGAGTATAAGACTGTAGTTCCTAAAGGCTTTACCAGGACTTTAGGGAAATTAGCAGAAATTACAGATTCAGGTATACCTATTTATTATTTTGTGGGTAATCATGACTTATGGATGAACGGTTACTTTGAAGAAGAATTAAACATACCCGTATACCATAAACCTAAAGAGTTTACCTTTAATAACACTTCCTTTTTAATCGGTCATGGAGATGGTTTGGGGCCTGGAGATAAGGGATATAAGCGAATGAAAAAGGTATTTACCAATCCTGTTGCTAAATGGTTTTACAGATGGCTGCATCCGGATCTCGGAGTTAAGCTTGCACAATACCTATCTGTTAAAAATAAACTTATTTCAGGTGATGAAGATGTAACCTTTTTGGGGGAAGAAGATGAATGGTTGGTACAATACTGTAAACGCAAATTGCAGGATCAACACTGGGATTATTTTGTCTTTGGCCACAGACATTTACCCATGGAGATTCAACTGAATGAAGCTTCTAAATATATTAATCTGGGAGACTGGATTATACATTACACCTATGCAGTCTTTGACGGTAAAGAATTAATATTAGAGAAGTTTGAGAGCTAGCTCTTTCTCTTCTCAATAACCTCATCTGAAATCCTTATACCTACCATTTCCGGAGCTGAATACTCCTTAGATGCATTAAAAAAGATAATGGAATTGTCAAGTACCGCTTCAATCAAATAGTGACCACCGTTAAAATATGCATTTTTAACACGTACTTTAATATCTGAATTATTGTCTATCTGGATTTCATTCGGATATACTAATACAGACGTTGTCTCATCTGTATTACGTAAAGATGAAAGTATAATCTCATTCACTTCTCCAAACAAAGAAGCTATATAGTAATCTTTCGGGCTTTGATATAATTGTACTGTAGGTTGCTGAGCAATCAATTCTCCTTGCTTAATGACCAATGTTTCATCCGCAAAAGAAAGGATATCTGTTTTATCGTGTGTGGCAGTGATACTTGTTATATTATTTCTTTTTAAGAAGCGAAATAAGTTTCTGCGTAAAGCACTTCTGCGAAAGTTATCAATGTTGTGAAACGGTTCATCCAGTAACAAGAGTTCAGGTTTTTTAGCTAACGCTTTAGCCAAAGCTACCCGCTGCTTTTGTCCGCCGCTGAGATTTTCAATCTTTACATCGGCAAGTTCTTTCATTTCCACAATATCCAGAAGTTCATCCACTCTTTCTTGTTTGGATTCCTGATCTATATTAGAAAGATATTGCCCTATATTTTCAGCAACTGTTCTATACGCCTGAAGTTCGAATCCCTGAGAGAGATATTTCATATTTTCTTCTCCCGGCACTAAGTTGTATAATGGTCCCATTAATTGTTTATCACCCCAAAACAATGTACCGTTGTCAGCATGCAAAAGACCATATATTAGTTTTAATAACGTACTCTTACCACAACCACTCGCCCCAATAAGTGCAACGTGTTTTCCTTTTTCTATGGTAAAACTAATATTCTTTAAGACCGGTTGCTCATCATAAGCAAAGGTTACATTTTCTACTCTCAGCATAATATCAAATATAAAACACTTCCATAAAAAAATCCGCTTGTATAAAGCGGATTTTTTTATCTGGGGAAAAGTTATCCTTTTAGTTGTTCTGTTACTTTTTCTGGTAGCACTTCATATCCCATATTATAAAGCGTAAATCCAAAAATGTCCGCATATTGTTCAATGGTTTTGCTTACCGGAGTTCCAGCTCCGTGTCCAGCATTTGTTTCTATCCGTATAAGAACCGGATTAGTTCCTTCTTGCTTTTCCTGTAGCTCAGCTGCGAACTTAAACGAATGTGCCGGCACTACTCTATCATCGTGATCTCCTGTAGTTACTAAAGTAGCAGGATAAGAAACTCCTTCCTTAACATTATGAACAGGAGAATAACCCTTCAGATAATTAAACATCTGAGCATCATCCTGTGCAGTACCATAATCATAAGCCCATCCAGCACCCGCTGTAAATGTATGGTATCTTAACATATCCAATACTCCTACTGCAGGTAAAGCCACTTTCATTAAATCTGGTCGCTGTGTCATCGTAGCACCCACTAATAAGCCTCCGTTAGATCCTCCACGTATAGCAAGATAATCTCTGGATGTATATTTATTATCTATTAGATATTCCGCAGCGGCAATAAAATCGTCAAAAACATTCTGTTTTTGCATTTTAGTACCCGCATTGTGCCATTTCTTACCATATTCTCCTCCTCCTCTTAGGTTAGGTACTGCATAGATGCCTCCTTGTTCCATCCATACAGCATTTGCTATACTAAAGGAAGGAGTAAGACTAACGTTAAATCCTCCGTATCCATATAATATGGTAGGGTTTTTACCATTCAGTTCAACACCTTTTTTATGCGTAATAATCATTGGAATTTTGGTACCATCCTTTGAGTTATAAAAGACCTGCTTACTTTCATAATTTTCAGGATTGAAATCTATTTCAGGTTTACGGTATAACTCAGAGGTACCTTTTTCAATATTGTACTTATAAATACTCCCTGGAGTTTTATAATTCGTAAAGCTGTAATATAGTTCCTTTTCTTCCTTCTTAGCACCAAAACCTCCGGCACTTCCCACTCCCGGTAACTTTACTTCTCTTACCAATTTACCGCTATAATCATATTGTAACACTTTAGAAACGGCATCAACCATATACTCAGCAAAGAAATAACCTCCACCTTTATTAGGGCTTAATACGTTTTCAGTCTCCGGAATGAAATCCACCCAGTTATCCGGAGTTGGATTAGCCGCATCCACTGTTACAATTTTTTGATTTGGTGCGTCAAGGTTTGTTACTATGAACAATTTAGAACCTTCATTTTCCATGATATAACTATCACTATCGGTATGATCTAAAATCGTAATAAGTTTACTATTTGGTTTAGACAGGTCTTTGATAAATAATTTATTCCCGGAAGTAGATACACTTGCCGAAATGATAAGAAAACGGTCATCCTCTGACACAGAAGCTCCAATATATCGGTGTTTTTCTTCTGGTGTACCTCCAAAGATTAATTTATCCTCCTTTTGAGAAGTTCCTAACTTATGATAGTATACTTTATGCTGATCTGTCATCGCAGATAATTCACTCCCTTTTGGTTTATCATAACTGGAATAATAGAATCCTTCGTTACCCAGCCAGGAAATTCCTGAGAATTTAACGTCAACCAATGTGTCCTCAACAATTTCTTTAGTCTCTGCATCTTTGATAATAACCTTTCTCCAGTCACTTCCTCCTTCAGAAATTGAGTAGGCAGCCAATTTTCCGTTTTTTGAAAAACTAACTCCGCTTAAAGATGTTGTACCATCCTCACTAAAGGTGTTTGGATCCAGGAAAACCTCTGGCTCGTCTCCTTCATTTTTAAATCGATATAAAACATATTGATTCTGTAGTCCATCATTTTTATAAAAATAAGTGTAATCACCTTCTTTAAAAGGAGATCCTACTTTTTCATAATTCCAAAGGTCAGAAAGTCTTTTTTTAAGATCCTCCCTAAAAGGAATTTGCTCTAAATAATCAAATGTTACTTTGTTTTGTGTTTTAACCCACTCCTCAGTCTCCTCACTGCGGTCATCCTCCAACCACCTATAAGGGTCTTTTACTTCAGTCCCGAAGTAGTTGTCGACTGTATCTACTTTTTTAGTTTCCGGATAGTTCAATTGAATTTCATTTTTAGCGATTTCCTCTTTAACTTCTTGCTTACAAGCTATAAAAGAAGCTATTATACTTAAGGATATTACAGTTTTTTTCATGATGAATATGTAAGATTGATTCACAAAACTATTAAAAGAAGCTCTTGGAAATGCTAAAGAAAATATAAAAAAGACTGTCCCACTGAATCTTTATGAAAGAAAATCCTATGTTTTCTATCATAGTACTTTGGGGTTTAGTACTATTTTAAAAGTTTCAATACGGACAGTCAGAATTTTCTGTAAGAAACGAAAAAAATCAATTCAAGAAAAGCTTTTTTTGATCTTGCTAACACTTTAGCAATCAGTTTTATGCAATCGGGAGATTTATTAAAAATAAAAATCCTCTCCTAAGTTAAGGAGAGGATTAAAATTAATATGCTAAGGTTGGTTATTTAGCCTATCAATTTATGTTTTGCCAGATACTCTGCTATTTGAACTGCATTAGTAGCCGCTCCTTTTCTTAAATTGTCAGATACAATCCACATGTTTAAGGCGTTTTCTGTGGAGTGATCTCTGCGAATTCTGCCTACAAAAACATCATCTTTACCCTGAGCATAAATTGGCATCGGGTACGTATTTGTATCTGTATTATCCTGAACTGTAACTCCATCTGTTTCGCTAAGTAGCTTACGAACTTCGCTTTCATCAAAATCATTATCAAACTGTACATTAACACTTTCGCTATGCCCTCCAACTACAGGTATTCTAATTGCCGTAGCAGTTACAGCAATAGTTCTGTCATCAAGGATTTTTTGAGTTTCATTAACCAATTTCATTTCTTCTTTGGTATAACCATTTTCCTGAAAGACATCACAATGCGGAATTGCATTTCTGTGAATTGGATAAGGGTACGCCATTTCTCCTTTCTCTCCCTTATATTCATTTTCTAATTGTTGAACTGCTTTGACACCAGTCCCGGTAATAGACTGGTAGGTAGAAACCACCACTCTTTTTATACCATATTTTTTGTGTAGCGGAGCTAAGGCTACTACCATTTGTATCGTAGAACAGTTAGGATTAGCAATGATTTTATCCTCTTTAGTTAGTGAGGAAGCATTAATCTCAGGCACTACAAGTTTCTTAGTAGGATCCATCCTCCACGCAGAGGAATTATCAATTACTGTCACTCCGGCATCTGCAAATTTTGGTGCCCACTCCGTAGATGTACTACCGCCTGCAGAGAACAGAGCCACATCAGGCTTCATCTCTACTGCAGTGGATAATCCTACAATTTCATAATCTTTACCATTATAAGTAACTTTTTTACCTACAGATCGCTCTGAAGCTACAGGTATCAATTCTGTTATTGGAAAATTTCGTTCTTCAAGAACTTTGAGCATTACTGTACCCACTAAGCCTGTGGCACCTACAACTGCAACTTTCATCTATTTTTTAGTTATGTGTGGTTAATCAAATTGGTATTTACAAAAATCGTATATCTTATGATAAACAGTGGCAAATGTGCATATAAAATTTTAAGTTATGTTTATTTTTAACGATATAATTCCCATTTTAAACATTTGGTTAAATATTAAACAAAAAAGAACCGCTCTGATGAGCGGTTTAAGTTAGAATATATAGTATAGCGGTAGCTATAGATAAATCATAACGTTATTGCTTTTTTAGCAAGTCTCTTATTTCTGCTAAAAGCTCTACTTGTGAAGGTCCTGTAACAGGAGCAGGCTCATCTTTCTTCTTCTGTGTTTTTTCGTAAGCCTTTAATACCATAAAAATACAAAAACCAATAATAACAAAGTCAATTACGGTTTGTATAAATGAACCATAGTTGATAGTAACAGCTTCTACAGCCTCACCTGCCGCATTTGTTGTTGCTTCCTTAAGAATAACTTTTAGTTCTGTAAAATCCACTCCACCAAGGGCAAGACCTATAGGAGGCATTAGTACATCATTAGTAAATGATGTTACAATTTTACCGAAAGCTCCGCCTACAATAACTGCAGTAGCCAGATTAACAATGTCGCCTTTCATTAAAAAGGCTCTGAAATCTTTAAAAAATCCCATACTATTGAATTTAGATGATTAGATATCCGAATTTAGCAAAAAATCTATTATCTTTTTCATCCAATTCTCACAAGTTATTGTCATTATTCGGTGAATAACAGGTTTAATCGATAATTTTTCGTTTTACTCTAGGAGATATTCCTGTGATCAGTTCATAGGAAATAGTTCCGGCATTTTCAGCTATGTGTGTAGCAGAATGTTTATGATCAAAGATGATCACCTCATCGCCCTCATTGCAATCTATGCCTGTAATATCTACCATTATCATATCCATACATACATTACCAATAATGTTTGCTCGATGGCCATTGATGTAGACAAAACCCTTTTGGTTACCGTAAATTCTTGTAATCCCATCTGCATGACCTAAAGGAATAGTTGCTGATGTCATATAATCCTGAGCTTTAAAAGCTCTATTGTATCCTACTGACTCACCCGGCTCCAATTTATGAATCTGGGAAATCACAGATTTCAGTGCTGCAACAGGCTTAAGCTTGGCATCAAAACCTTCTTCATTACCGTAGCCATAAATACCTATTCCTGAGCGCACCATATCAAAATGAGCCTCTGAATAATTTAAAATTCCTGAAGTATTGCATTGATGAAGTATGGGTCTGTAACCCAGTTTTGGGATAAGGTCTTCAGTTATTTTTTTAAAGGTATGTATCTGCTGAAGTGTAAATTCTCTTTCGTTATGGTCCTCACTTGCTGCCAAATGTGAAAAAATAGATACTACTTTTACTGAAGTGGTTTTACTAAGGTCTCTGTGGATAAAGTCCACATCTGCTTCCCAAAACCCAATACGGTTGATACCCGTGTTAAATTTTATATGAACAGGATAATCTTTCTTATTGCTTCTCTCTGCTACCTCAACAAACTCTCTGAGAATTCTGGCACTATATAAACTTGGCTCAAGATTATATCTGATTAAGGCTTCAAAATTAACAGGTTGCGGATGCAATACCAAGATAGGCAAGGTAATTCCTGCCTCTCGTAAATGAACACCTTCTGAAACATAAGCAACAGCCAGATAATCCGCTCCAATCTCCTGAAGTTTTTTTGCTATAGCTACATCTTCAGAACCATAGCTATTGGCTTTTACTACACAAAGCATCTTTACCCCTTGACCTACTTTACTTTTTAAATACTTAAAGTTATGCGCCAGATGCGATAAATTTATCTCTAAAACACTTTCTGCAACAACATCACTCATCCTTCTTCGTTCCTTTTACACTATCACCTTTATCAGAAAGTTCCTCCTCGTCCTTTACCTCAATCCCTTTTACTTTTTCTTTTAGCATGGCTTTATAATATGCGGCTCTGCTTAAGGGCTCGTACTCATCTGTCTCTCCTAAAACGACCAGATCATCACGCTGTGATTTTCTATAACTAAATTGTGCCAAATTGCCCGTACGTGTGCATACGGCATGTACCTTGGTGACATACTCCGCAGTGGCCATAAGAGCAGGCATGGGTCCGAAGGGGTTACCTTTAAAATCCATGTCAAGCCCAGCTACAATTACACGTACGCCTCGATTAGCCAAATCATTACAAACAGATACAATCTCATCATCAAAAAACTGCGCTTCATCTATGCCTACAACATCACAACCGTCAGCTAAAATTCTAATATTAGCTGCAGCGGGTACAGGAGTTGATCTGATTTCGTTGGCATCATGAGAAACTACCATTTCATCATCATAACGAACGTCAATGGCCGGTTTAAAAATTTCGACTTTTTGTCTGGCAAACTTAGCTCTTTTTAATCTGCGGATGAGTTCTTCCGTTTTACCGGAAAACATAGATCCACAGATAACTTCTATCCATCCAAATTGCTCTTTGTGATTTACTGTATTTTCAAGAAACATTTCGTATTTTTCAGCGTCAATTACACAAATCCCTTCACCTTGTCATAAAGGCGGTGTAAATTTATTAAAAAAGAGGGAGCATTATCGCGCGGAAACAGAAAGTTATGAAGAAGAAATTGGAATCAGATTTAATAAGTATTGCCCATAAGATTTTACAGTTAAAAAGTAATGTATCCATATCAGAGTTAAAAGAAATATCCAGAAAACTGTATGAAGACTTTACATTACTCGAATATTTAGAAAAGCAAGAGCAAGAAAATAAAGCAGCTGTTATCAAAGAAGAGGTTCTAGAAACTCAGGTTTCTGAACCTGAAATTTCTAGTGCAGACAAAGATGCTCCTCAAGAGACTCCTTCCGAATCTTTTGACACCAAGAAAAAACCTGATCTGCCTGAAAAGCCGGAAATTATCATCGAAGAAATTAACGCAAGGGTTACTGAAGATATATTTATTCCAGCTTCAGAAAAGGAGAGGAATGAAGGCCTAACAATGAGCCAAGAGGATTTTATTAAAAATGATAAAGACGACGTATCTCCTACGTATTTAGATATTGAACAAGCTAAAATTATTGCCTCTAAAACAGAAAAACCAAAGTCCTTAAACGATAGATTAAAAAAAGGTATACAGATAGGACTTAACGACCGTCTGGCGTTTATAAAACATTTATTTGAAGGTAACCCAAATGATTATAATAGGGTTATTTCTCAACTAAACACAATTGATAACAAAGAGGAGGCTGATGCTTTTATACAAACCATGATAAAGCCGGATTATAATTGGAATGGTAAAGAAGAATACGAAAATCGGTTTGTAGATATTGTCCTTGGTAAGTTTGACAAATAGCTTTTGACAAAAGTGTCTATGAAACCCTCATTGAGGGCTTAAAAAATAGGCATATATAGGTTTCTTCTTTGATCTGGATTTAGCAACAACAGTACACCTTTTTGCTGATCACGGAATTGGATTATCTTTTTATGTCATTTTGCTTCTTATAATTTCATATTTTACAGGCAAAAAAGTAAGACCATAATGTCTAAACTATATATTGTTCCTACACCTATTGGTAATCTTGAAGATATCACTTTTAGAGCTATAAAAGTGCTTAAAGAAGTTGATCTTATCCTCGCTGAGGATACGCGCACCAGCGGTAAACTTATGAAGCATTTTGATATTGCCACACCCATGCAGAGCCATCATATGCATAATGAGCATAAGACAGTAGATCATATCGTCCAGAAAATAAAATCGGGCACTACGGTTGCTCTGATAAGCGATGCCGGTACACCGGCTATAAGTGATCCTGGATTTTTACTTACCAGAAGCTGTATAGAGAATGATATTGAAGTAGACTGCCTGCCTGGAGCGACAGCTTTTGTTCCTGCTTTAGTGAACAGTGGTTTGCCTAATGACAAGTTTGTATTTGAAGGTTTTTTACCGGTGAAAAAAGGAAGACAAACCCGATTGATGATTTTGGCAGAGGAAACACGAACGATAATCTTTTATGAATCACCGCATAAATTAATCAAAACACTAGGTAATTTTGTAGAGTATTTTGGTGCTGACCGACCTGTATCTGTATCCAGAGAATTATCAAAATTACACGAAGAAACGATCAGAGGTACTGCAGAAGAAGTGTTGGCTCATTTTGAAAACAAACCTCCAAAAGGTGAAATTGTAGTGATTGTAGGTGGTAAAAAGGAGTAAAACTTTTCTTTAATCCAGATTTTAATTGAAAAAACGAAGACAACTTCTTATTATAATCATCATTAGTACACTGGTACTACTCATCTGGAACCTGCCTTCTTTACAGCTAATAAGATATCCCTTATTACTA
>NZVW01000176.1 GCA_002697475.1 Aquimarina sp.
CTTAAAAAACAGGCATCACTTACCAGTTTAGAACCTCGACCATGATCTATATGCCGATCGTCTATCGCGTTACAAAAAACGATCTCTGGTTTATATTTTCGTAGAATCTTTATAATTTCTAATTGGTGTTCTTTATCATTTGTAAAAAATCCATCGGCAAAACTTAGGTTTTCGCGAACATGCACTCCTAAAATTTTAGCAGCATCGATAGCTTCCTTATCCCTTATTTCTGCAGTGCCCCGTGTGCCTAATTCTCCACGTGTTAAATCTAAAATCCCTACTTTCTTACCACGATCTATCTCTTTGGCCAAAGTGGCAGAACAACTTAATTCTACATCATCTGGATGTGCTCCCACGGCCAAAATATCTAACTTCATCATTTTTCTATTTCAAATATTGCAATTGGGGTATTCCCCCAATTATTTTTAATTTTCACTCATAGCTTTTAAAGCCTGCTCTATATCTGCTATCAAATCTTCTGGTTCTTCTATTCCCACAGAAAATCTTAACAATCCGTCTTTGATGCCTTGCTTTGCTCTCTCTTCAGGAGTTAACAAACCATGAGAAGTTTTTGATGGAGAAAGAATAGTACTTTCTACTCCCGCTAAACTCATCGAAGATTTTATCAATTGTAATTTTTTCTGAAATTCGTCGGCGTTTAAACCTTCTATAAGTTCAAAAGACAGCATTCCTCCAAAACCATTCATCTGAGCTTTTGCCAGTTCATGTTCAGGATGCGATGTTAAACCCGGATAATATACTTTGGCTACCTTATTATTTGCATATAGATATTCGGCAAGGACCTGTGCATTTTCGTTTTGCGCTTTTACCCTTAGCCCCATCGTCTTTAAACTGCGCTCTAAAAGCCAAACCGTATAATCACTTAAATTTCCGCCCAGATTTTTGGCCATCTGGAATACCGTATTAATTTTATCTTCAGAAGAAATTACCACTCCGGCAAGAATATCACTATGTCCTCCAAGATATTTCGTGGCGGAATGTAATACGATGTCAATACCTAAATCTATAGGATTTTGATTGACCGGAGAAGCAAATGTATTGTCAATCATAGTTATGATGCCTTTCGCTTTAGCGAGGTCGGCAATAGCTTTTATATCGGTAATGGTTAATAATGGATTGGAAGGTGTTTCTATATAAATAACTTTAGTGTTATCTTTAATCTTATCCAGAAATCCTTCAGGTTCCTGACTATCTACATAGGAGTATTTAATATTATGCTTTTCAAATTCTTCATTGACTAAATTAGCAGTACCTCCGTAGATGGTTCTTTGAAGAACAATATGATCACCACCGTTAAGAAAGGCAAATAAAGCCGTACTTATAGCCGCCATACCACTTCCAAAAATTAATGAAGACTCTGCATTTTCTAATAGTGCAATTTTTTTGCACAAAGCCTCTTGGTTCGGGGTGTTAAAATATCTAGGATATCTTTTGATGTCTACATCTTCAAATGCGTAGGAGGTGGATAAGTATATGGGTGATATGGCACCTTTAAATTGTTTATCTTCTATTTCACCTGCGTGAGTACAAATAGTATTAAAACCTATTTCTTTTGATTTCATAATGAATTTAAATCTTGCGATTAGTTAAAGCTTTAAATTTACTACAATCAAAGAAATTAAAAGGAGGGTTTTAGTAAATATTTAGGAAAGCATTAAATCATTTTGACCTTCGAGATATTTCTTATGATAGTCTGAAAAAACTGCTGAGTATCATAAGGTTTTATGATTACATCATTCATCCCCACTGCAGATGCTTGTATTCTGATCTCGTTTTCTTCTACAGCAGTAAGTGCTATTATAGGTAACTGAGAATTAAAGGTCCTAATAATCTTAGTGGCTTCAAGGCCATTTAGCTCTGGCATATTAATATCCATAAGAACCAAATCATAATCTCCAACTTTAACCTTATCAATAGCATCAGCTCCATTACCTGCTACATCACTACTGTATCCTTTCTTTTTGAGTATGTTTTGAGTTACTATCTGATTGATTTTGTTGTCATCAACAATAAGTATATTAAAGTTTGAAGTTCCTATGTTAAGAGTTTCTCCAGAGTGCAGGTGTACTTCTTCGTCTTTAATTGCTTTTTCGTATTTTATATCAAAATAGAATTCAGAACCTACACCAACTTCACTATCAATATAAATTTCACTATTATGAAGGTGGATAAGCTTCCTTACAATTGCTAAGCCTAATCCTGTACCCTCATACTCCTGATTTTCATTTTTAACTTGTGCAAAGCTGTCAAATATCTCTTTTTGTTTACTTTTAGGTATTCCTATTCCATCATCTTTTACTATAAACCTGAGGTTATACAGACCTGCATTGCAGGATAAGCATTTAACCTTGATCCAGATATTTCCATCTCTGGTAAACTTAAGAGCATTACCTACCAGATTAATAAGTATCTGTGATAAACGTACAGAATCACCCATTAAAGAACTGTCTACAGCATCATCAATTTCAATGTGTACCTTATTGTTATTACTTTTTTGCTTTGTATGAAGTGAATTAGCGATGCCTTCTACCAGCATTCTAATATCAAAAGAAACTTTTTCAAGTTTAACTTCGTTAGTTTCTATTTTGCTTAATTGCAAAACATCATTTATAAGCGCCAATAGATAATCACCAGAAAATTTTAAAGATTCCAGGTATTCGTTTTTCTTTTTGGTTTCCGGATTTTCCATGAGTAAGGAGGTTAATCCAATAACTCCATAAAGAGGTGTTCTTAATTCGTGGCTGACCGTAGATATAAATTGAGATTTCAGAGTTGATACCTGTTCTGCTGTTTCTTTAGCGTTGAGTAACTCTTTATTCTTGTCAATTAAAACCTGATTAAGTATTTTCTTTTGTAGATTATTTTTGTAGCTACTAATTAAAAAAGCGAGTGAAATTAATATGATTACAATACCTAGGATTATACTAATACGCCATTTTATTTCTTCACTTTCTTTGAGATCCAGATCCTCTTCCATTTTTTCAGCTTGTTTCTTGTATTGATCAACATCAAACTTGATACTGGCTTTTTGAAGGTCTACCTCTTTTTTAATTTTCTGTGCTTCAGAATTGTATCGGGTATAGTCATCTAAATATTCGTATGCATTTCTGAAATCAGTAATGGCATAGCTCAAGTTAGATTTTATTTTATAGGCATCGGCTAATTCTTGATAAAAACAGTATTTAAGATCAGAATTGTTTTTGTCATTTTTAACCTCACTCTTTGATATTATGATAGCTTCATTTAACTTTTGATTGGCATCGTCAAATTTATCAGTTTGGTAGTAGTATGTACCTAATAAAACATCTAATTTCACTCTTGCTACAGGTTGCGAATTTTCTGAAAGAAGACGTTGAGCCGGTGATAACTTTTTATACGCTTCTTTATAATTACCCTGATCTATATAATATTTACTAAGGTTTAACAAAGGTCTTAACATTCTCAAAGTATCCTTTTGCATGGCAGCATACTGATAGGATTTTTGAAAATCTTCCAGAGCTTTTTCAACTAATTCTTTCTTTTTAAGTTTTACCCTACCGGCGTTATTTAATGCATCAGCTTCAAGGTTTCTAAGCTTAGAGCTGCCGGCAAGAATGATAGCATGATTATATTCGGTAATTGCCTTATCTATCTCATCATTCATCTCATAGATTTTTCCTTTTAGGTTAGATACGAGAGATAAACTTTTGTCATCATTGTTAAACTGAGCACCTTGATTAGCATAATCTAAAATCTCAAGAGCCTCATCATATTTATATTCGTCAAGTAGGCTTTCTGCTTCTTTAATAAACTTTTCTATATCATCTGCTGTGAGATTAGACTGTGACAGAGCTTCGTTACATGGGTAAAGAAAACTATAAAGTATTGATATGTAAACGAAAAGCTTCCTCAAACTTGAAAGATTTAGTGCTGAATTAATACAACGAAAATACAAAATTAGATGATTAGTTGTGTAAATTATCCTTCAAAAAGTGTAATTAATCCGTAATTTGTGTAGGGTTTTTTTGGTTTTTGTAAGAATTTAATACGACGATTTTATGGTATTATTAAAAACTATATGAATATAAGAAATTAAAATTATACAGTTTTAGATATCGATTAACCTCTTGTATATTTGCATCGTCAAAAAACAATTTTACGAATAATTAAAACTAAAAGAATGGCATTTGTAGGTAAAAAATTTCCAAATTTAAATGTAGACGCTATGAACGAAATGGGCGATACGTTTAAACTTAATGTATTAGAAGAAGCAAAAAATAACAACAAAAAAGTTTTGCTTTTCTGGTATCCGAAAGACTTCACATTTGTATGTCCTACTGAGTTACATGCTTTTCAAGAAGCTTTAGCTGAGTTTGAAAAAAGGAATACTATTGTAATAGGAGCATCTTGTGATACCCCAGAGGTACATTTTGCTTGGTTAAACACTTCAAAGGATAACGGAGGTATAGAAGGAGTAACTTATCCAATACTTGCTGATTCAAACAGAAATCTTTCCAGTACACTGGGGATTTTAGATATCACTAACGAAACTTACAATGAGGAAACTGGTGTTGTTACTGTTGAAGGTGATAACGTAACATATAGAGCTACATACTTAATTGATGAAGAAGGAACGGTTTTTCACGAAGGTATCAATCATATGCCGGTAGGGAGAAACGTTGCAGAGTTTTTGAGATTAATTGATGCCTATACACACGTTCAGAAAAACGGTGAAGTTTGTCCTGCTAACTGGGAGGAAGGTAAAGAAGCTATGAATGCGAATAGAGAAGGAGTTGCTTCTTACTTAGCTTCTAACTAAAAGAATTTATAATAATATGTAACCCTCTGCGAAAGCAGGGGGTTTTTAAAATAAAAAAATAATGATAACAGAATTGAATCAAGATAATCTTGCAGAAGTGGTAGATCAGAATGATACAGTTTTTGTGCAGTTTTCAGCGAGTTGGTGTGGTAATTGTAGAATTATGAAGCCTAAATTCAAGAAATTATCCACAGAAAATGAAAATGCAACGTTTGTCATAGTGGATGCCGAAAAATTTCCTGAATCAAGAAAATTAGCGACAGTAGATAATCTGCCAACCTTTGCTGCATTCAAAAAAGGAAATTTTGTAAATCAGGTACAGACAAATAAATTCGAAGTTCTAAAAGATCTAGTAGATGAAGTTACCAGTAATTAAGCACCTGACCAATTTTATAGAAGAAAATGATGAGGATTTCATCGTAGAAACCATAGAAACCCTTGAAGCTATAACAGAGGTAAGTTCATTAAAAGATGAAGAACTTGACGTTATTGGAGAATTGATTTCTAATCTATATGGAGCTTTAGAAGTTGATAAAATGATTAAAGAGGGAGTGTCTAAAAAGGAAGCTCTCAACAATTTTATGCAGCGCGTACTAGGCTCTATAGACAAATAGTTTATAATATTGAATTTCACCCTCTTATCAAAGAGGGTTTTTATTTTGAGAAAACTTTATCATAATTGCAATTAAAACTTAGTAATTTTAACACAAATCAAATTATTTAAAATGGCAACAATTACTTTAAAGGGAAACGAAATACATACTAGCGGAACTTTACCCAATGTTGGGGATAAGGCTCCTGATTTTGAATTTGTAAATACGGATTTATCTACTACCAAGTTATCTGATTATAAAGGAGAAAGGTTAGTTTTAAACATTTTCCCTTCAGTGGACACAGGTATATGTGCGGCTTCTGTAAGAGAATTCAACAAAAAGGCTTCTGAATTAGATAATACAAAAGTATTATGTATTTCAAGAGATTTGCCGTTTGCCCTAGATCGTTTTTGTGGAGCAGAGGGTTTAGAAAATGTAATTAATCATTCAGATTTCAGAACAGGAAAGTTTGGAAAGGATTATGGTCTGGAAATTACTGATGGACCATTGAAAGGCTTACATTCCAGAGTGGTTATTGTTGTGAATGAAGAAGGACAAATAATATACACAGAACAAGTACCTGAAATTGTTCAAGAGCCAGATTATACTGCTGCTATCAAGGCACTATCTTAGTTAACATGTCAAAATTCTCTAGCTTTATTAAAGGTAGAATTAGAGGGTGTGGATATGCATTCAAAGGCGCTCTTTTACTTTTAAAAACAGAACCAAGCATACAAGTACAGGCGGTGATTACGGTAGTGATCACCGTAGCTGGTTTTTATTTCAATATTACCAAAACTGAATGGATGATGCAGATTTTTGCTATAGGTTTAGTAATGAGCGTAGAGGGTATAAATACAGCTATTGAAGAAATAGCCGATTTTGTACACCCGGATTTTCATAATAAAATAGGATTTATAAAAGATGTATCTGCAGGTGCGGTTTTTATAGCAGCTGTGATCGCAGTGATTATTGGTCTTATTATCTATATCCCATATTTTGTTTAGAAAATTTTTTTTGCATTTTGACGTTCCATATTAGATATTCGTATTTTTGCGACAAGACAACAACTAATGGCTAAACGTAAAGCAACTACAAAAAAAAATACTACAAAAACACCTAAAAGAACTTTAAGAGAAAGATTTACGCTATCCAGGCAGCAAAAAGTTGTACTTGGAACTTTTTTGTTTTTTCTGGGTATAGCGTTATTTTTTGCTTTTTTATCCTTTTTTTATAATTGGAAAGTTGATCAAAGTGAGATTTCTCAATTCACCAATCGCAATGCTACTCCAAAAAACTGGCTAAGTAAATTCGGAGCAGAAGTAAGTCATTTCTTTATTTTTAGAGGCTTCGGAATTTCTTCATTGATAATTCCTGTCTTAACTTCTTTAACTGGAATCTATTTGTTTTTTGATTTGAACAGAAAAAAACTAGCGGGATTTTGGTTTTGGGGAACACTTGTTATGCTTTGGATTTCAGTGGTTTTTGGATTTGTTAAACAAGAGAGTGGTCTTTTTGCAGGGGTTATTGGATATGAAACTAATGATTTTTTAAGGGACTATGTAGGTTTTATAGGTACAGTTTTAATTCTGGCTTTTTTTGCTATAATTTACATAGTAGTTAGACTGAAATATACACCAGAAAAGATAGCAGAATCAATAAAACAAACCCAGGATACTATAGTCCAGGATTTTGAAAACAAGACTTCAACTAAGACAACAGATAAGGAGGTCGCCCAAAAGAATGAGAATGTCAATGAAATAAAAATTACTTCAGAACCAGAACCATACACTGAAGTTAATCTGAATATAGATAAAACAGAAACAAAATCTGAAGACGTAACCGCAATTAAATCAGAACCTGAAAAGATTGTTATAAAATCTGAAGATAATCCGGAAGATATAGCAATGGAAGTAGAAACCATTCAGGAAGAAGAGGAGATTGAGAATTTAAGCGCAAAACTAGTTAAGGATTTTGGTGAGTTTGATCCAAAGCTGGAACTTGCTAATTTTAAATTCCCAACTATTGATTTACTTAAAGATTATGCTGCTCAGTCCGGGGGTATAACTATAGATCAAAGCGAACTTGAAGAAAATAAAAATCGTATTGTAGATACTCTTAAAAACTATAAGATTGAAATAGCTCAGATTAAAGCTACAGTAGGTCCAACAGTTACGCTTTATGAAATTGTACCAGAAGCAGGTATAAGAATATCTAAGATTAAGAACCTTGAGGATGATATAGCTCTATCATTAGCAGCATTAGGTATAAGAATTATTGCACCAATACCTGGTAAAGGTACAATAGGTATAGAAGTACCTAATAAGAAAGNAACAATAGTATCTATGAGATCCGCTATTGCATCTTCTAAATTTCAGAATGCTGAGATGGAATTACCATTATCCTTAGGTAAAACCATATCAAATGAGACTTTTGTAGTAGATTTAGCAAAGATGCCTCACCTGTTAATGGCCGGAGCTACAGGACAGGGTAAGTCAGTAGGGTTAAATGCTATCTTAACCTCACTTTTATATAAAAAGCATCCTGCAGAAGTTAAATTTGTTTTAGTAGACCCTAAGAAAGTTGAACTTACTTTATTTAATAAAATAGAACGTCACTATTTAGCTAAACTACCTGATTCAGAAGAAGCTATAATTACAGATAACACTAAGGTAATCAATACGTTAAATTCACTTTGTATCGAGATGGATGACCGATACGAGCTCTTAAAGCAAGCTATGGTGCGTAACATCATGGAATATAACGTTAAGTTTAAAGCAAGAAAACTAAATCCCGAGAACGGACACCGTTTTTTGCCCTATATTGTATTAGTCATAGACGAATTTGCGGATTTAATCATGACTGCGGGTAAGGAGGTAGAAACTCCAATAGCCAGACTTGCACAGCTAGCAAGAGCTATTGGTATACATTTAATTATTGCTACTCAAAGACCTTCAGTAAATGTAATAACAGGTATGATAAAAGCTAACTTTCCTGCCAGAATTGCATTTAGAGTGACATCGAAGATTGACTCCAGAACTATTTTAGATACAGGAGGAGCGGATCAGCTGATAGGTAGAGGTGACATGCTTTATACACAAGGCAACGATTTAATACGTATTCAATGTGCATTTGTGGATACTCCAGAAGTAGAAAAAATAACTGAATATATTGGTAGTCAAAAAGCATATCCAGATGCGCATTTGTTACCGGAATACGAAGGTGAAGAAAGTGGCACAAGTCTTGATATAGATGTAAGTGAAAGAGACAAGCTTTTTAATGATGCCGCAGAAGTTATTGTCACAGCACAACAAGGTTCTGCGTCTTTATTACAAAGAAAGTTGAAATTAGGTTATAACAGAGCTGGTAGACTAATTGATCAATTAGAAGCTGCAGGCATTGTTGGTCCTTTTGAAGGTAGTAAAGCCAGACAGGTATTAGTTCCTGACTTGGTTGCGCTGCATCAAATGCTCGAAGAAGAAAAAAAATAAAACAAACACAAAAATGAAAAAACTTTTATTCCTTTTAATCGCTTTGGTAAGTATACACGCAATAGAGGCTCAGTCTGCTAGGCAGTTACTTGACGAGGTTTCGAAAAAAGTGAAGAGCTATGATAATATTATAATTGGGTTTAAGTATTCCTTATCCAATCCAAGCGAAAATGTATCACAGGAAACCAGAGGAGACGTTACCCTAAAGGGTAATAAATACCTTTTAAAATTAATGGGCACTGAACAGATGTATGATGGTAAAAATCTTCACGTTATTATTCCTGAAGATGAAGAAATAAACATTTCGTCACAGAGTGAAGATGATGCAGGTAGTATAACACCTTCTAAAATGTTGACTTTCTACGAAGATGGATACTCCTATAAAATGGATATTGAACAAAATGTAAATGGCAGAAAAATTCAA
This sequence comes from Aquimarina sp., assembly GCA_002697475.1. Classification (GTDB taxonomy): domain Bacteria; phylum Bacteroidota; class Bacteroidia; order Flavobacteriales; family Flavobacteriaceae; genus Aquimarina. The sequence goes on from NZVW01000176.1 coordinate 9,328, forward strand.
TACGTAAAACTTACTCCAATTGATGGGAATAGTGAGCTGAAAGAAATTTTATTGGGTATAGATAAGCAGACGAAACATATCTATAAGATGATTCAATCTCAAAAAAATGGAACTAATGTGACCATAACGGTTAATAGCTTTAAAACGAATCAACCGCTATCCGAAACCCTTTTTAAGTTTGACGAATCAAAGTACAGCAGTTATTATATCAACAGATTGGATTAATAATAGCTTAAAATAACTTATTTTTAGTCCCGAATTTATTTCGGGATTTCTTGTAAAAAAACATTTGTGAAGATACTAGACAGATATATTCTAACTTCTTTTTTAAAGACATTTTTTCCATTGTTTATAATCATAATGTTTATTCTGCTTTTGCAGACTATATGGTTATTTATATCTGAGTTAGCAGGTAAGGATTTGGACTTAGGTGTTATTCTTAAGTTTTTAACTTTTGCATTGCCCAGGTTGATGCCTATGGTATTACCGCTTACCATATTGCTTACTTCCATTATGACTTTTGGTAATTTTGCAGAGAATTATGAGTTTGCGGCCATGAAATCATCTGGTATCTCATTACAAAGAGCAATGCGATTTCTGGCAGTCTTTATTGTTTTTTTAGGAATCGGAGCCTTCTGGTTTTCCAATACAGTTATACCTGAGTCAGAAAAAAGATTTATTAATCTTAGAAAGAATATTTTCAAGCTTAAGCCTGCTATGGTGATAACTCCTAATCAATTCAATGACTTAGGCGATATTAATATTAAGGTTGCTGAGAAGTCAGGAGATAAAGGAGAGTTTCTAAAAGATGTTATTATACATAAAAAATCTTCTCGCCCAGGAAATTATGTTGTAATCAAGGCGGTAGAAGGAGAGCTTAGAGGAAGTACAGAATCTGATTTTGTTACCCTAGTATTAAGGGATGGTAACTATTATGAAGATGTACAGCAAAAATCACCTCAAAAAAGAGATAAATTACCTTTTGCAAAAGTTCAGTTTGAAGAATATATTCTTAATATGGATTTATCTTCTTTGGATGAAGTAGACCTTGATGCTCAACAGACTAGTAAAGGATACAATATGTTGAATGTCATAGAACTTCAGCAGGAATTAGATACATTTTCGGTTAAAGTGAATAGAGATTATGCTTCGCTAAGGGAAGATGTGAACAGAAGAAGTGGTTTTGATAATCTTAATCGTAACATGAAGATTGATTCAGTGAAAAAGGCTGATCAAAATTCTTTTAATCTTGATAGTATATTCGACACCAATCAAATGTTGCAAATATATAGTCTGGCATTTACGAATACTGATGGGGTGGTCAGAAAAATAGGGTCTGTTCAGGAAACCGTTAAGTTTACTAAAAAGGGCCTTAATAAGTATGAAATGTCACTACATGATAAATTTGCTTTAGGCATTTCCTGCATTATATTGTTTTTTGTAGGTGCACCGCTGGGTGCTATTATAAGAAAAGGAGGTCTGGGTCTTCCTATTGTTATTGGTGTAGCTATATTTTTAACGTATCATTTTATCGGTATTTTTGCAAAAAACAGTGCTGAAGAAGGAGGTATTCCTCCTTTTATAGGGTCGTGGCTTTCCTCATTTATTATGTTTCCCTTAAGTATATTCCTTACCTATAGAGCTACAACAGATCAGGGTATTTTCAGTTTTACTAATTTTATTCGGCCTATAACGGAGTTTTTTGGAGAAAAGACTAAAAAATTGAAAAAAAGAAAGAAATAGTAGTCTTTTGAGTATTTTTGCAAAAAAAGCAAGTTAAAGAGAAGTTATGTCGCAAATTACAGAGTCCAATAATAAAGTCAAATTGAATACCATTGAAGAAGCTATAGATGATATTCGACAAGGTAAAGTAATTATTGTTGTTGATGATGAAGATAGAGAAAATGAAGGTGATTTTCTTGCAGCGGCAGAAAAAGTAACTCCTGAGATGATCAACTTTATGGCCACTCATGGTAGAGGATTAATTTGTACTCCACTGACAGAGCAACGTTGTGAAGAGCTGAAGTTAAGTATGATGGTAGGTAATAATACTGATCCTATGGAAACAGCTTTTACCATTTCCGTAGATTTAAAGGGTAAAGGTGTTACTACCGGAATATCTGCCGGAGACAGAGCTAAAACTATACTAGCCTTAACCGATGATGAGACTAAATCTCACGAATTGGCCAGGCCAGGGCATATCTTTCCACTAAAAGCAAAAGAGGGTGGTGTACTGCGAAGAACTGGACATACTGAAGCAGCTATAGATTTTGCAAGATTAGCAGGACTTAAACCAGCGGGAGTTATTGTTGAGATTATGAATGAGGATGGTACGATGGCCAGATTACCTCAACTTATTGATGTAGCAAAAAAGTTTGATCTTAAGTTGGTTTCTATTGAGGATTTAGTTGCTTATAGAATGCAACACGATTCATTGATTGAAAAGAAAGAAGACTTCGATATTTCTACCCGTTTTGGTAAGTATAGGCTAAGAGCCTATAAGCAAACCACAAATAATCAAATACATATTGCTCTAACTCTTGGGAGTTGGAAATCTGATGAACCTGTACTTACTCGTGTTAACTCTACACTTTTTAATAATGATATTTTAGGTACGTTGACCAATAATGCAGATAAGCGTCTTGACGCCATGTTTCAGCGTATTAATACGGAAGGTAAGGGAGCTATTATATTTATTAATCAAGAGAGTCAGTCTCTTAATCTTTTAGGAAGGCTTAAGACGTTAAAAGAAATGCAGCAGCAGGATGAAGTGGTCAAGGCGCCAAGAATTGCTATGGACTCCAAAGACTTTGGTATTGGTGCTCAAATCCTGCATGACATAAATATTCACAAAATCAGATTAGTATCCAATAGTGAACAACAAAAAAGAGTCGGGATGATTGGTTACGGTCTGGAAATAGTCGATTACGTTAATTACTAGATAACCGTTTTAACCGCTTTTACCATTTTTTGAGCTCTAAGTTGAGTTTCTTCTTCTGTCCAGGAAAGCTTTATTAGGCAAGAAATGGTTCTACCCATCCACTGATCACTATCAGGAAAAGACCGATTGTTCTTTTGCAGAGCATCAATGATTTCAGGGGAAAATTTAGCTAAAGATTTTGCCTGCATCAAATGCTCCCACTTACGGTAGTAGTGCCAATTATTATCAAACCAATAAA
>NZVW01000177.1 GCA_002697475.1 Aquimarina sp.
TTGAAGAAAATATTGTTTTTATATTTAGAGAAAGCTATAGAAATAATCAGGAAGGACGTATATATCAAATTGCAGAGGAACATTCTTTACCTATTAATATATACAGTCTGGAAGGTAAGCTGCTTTTAAAGTCTGATCCTAATTTCGTGAAGAATGAGAAATCACTTGACAAAAAAATTCTGGATACACTTGATACTTTAATTGATAAAAGGTTTTTGGTTAAAACTGAAAAGGACGGAAGGGAATTTTTGTCATCTTATGCATATATAACCGACAATAAAGCAAAGCCACTTGCCATTCTTAACATACCCTACATAGAAAACGATGATTTTATACAAAGGGAACTGTTGGAATTCTTAAAACGTTTAGGTCAGGTGTATTTATTTATGCTTATGATCGCCATAGCTCTGGCGTACCTGCTCTCCAGATACATTACCCGTTCATTAAAAACAATTTCAGACACTATTAATCAAACGAGATTAGATAAGCGGAATAAACGGATTGAAATAGGCGAAACCAGTGAGGAGATTTTATCTCTGGTTAGTGCTTATAACAGCATGATCGATGAATTAGAAGAAAGTGCGGCTTTATTAGCTAAAAATGAGCGTGAGGCAGCCTGGAGAGAAATGGCTAAACAGGTAGCACACGAGATTAAAAATCCTTTAACTCCTATGCGATTAACTGTACAGAGTTTCCATAGAAAATTTGATCCATCAGACCCTAACGTTACTCAAAAGGTGCAAGAGTATAGTAATACGCTGATTCAGCAAATTGACACTATGAGCTCTATAGCTTCTGCGTTTTCGAATTTTGCACAGATGCCAGCTCAAAAAAATGAAACCCTTGACGTAGTCAAAATTGTTAGGATGGCATTGGATATTTTTAACGAAGACTATATAGTTTCTCCTAATGAAAGGGAGGGAATTATTGCTAAGTTTGACAGAACACAGTTGATCAGAGTGGTAACTAATCTGGTCAAAAATGCAATACAAGCTATACCAAAGGATCGCTCTCCCAAGATTGTAGTAGATGTATTTACAGAAAATGATGATGTAATTATTACAGTAGCAGACAATGGAATTGGTATTACAGAGGATAATAGAAAGAAAATCTTTGAGCCTAAGTTTACCACTAAAACAAGTGGTATGGGATTAGGATTAGGGATGGTAAAAAGTATTGTAGAAACCTATGACGGAAGTATTACCTTTATGTCTCAGGAAGGAAAAGGAACTGTGTTTAAAGTCAAATTTCCTAAAGAACAAGAATCAAAAATCTAAAATAAATAATATATTATGTACCATAACATAACTTCAACACAAAGCGACGGGATTACCACGATTACAATTAATCGTCCATCAAAATTAAATGCACTTAATAGAGAAACCATAGAAGAATTGCATTCNGCNTTNAAANCNGCNGATGAGGATAAAAACACAAAAGTTATTATCATTACAGGTAGCGGTGAAAAGGCATTTGTTGCCGGAGCTGACATCAGCGAGTTTGCTAATTATTCTGTAGCAGAAGGACGACAGCTTGCAGCTAAAGGTCAGGAATTACTTTTTGATTTTGTAGCCAATCTGTCTACGCCTGTCATTGCAGCAGTAAACGGTTTTGCATTAGGAGGAGGATTGGAGCTTGCCATGGCGGCACATTTTAGAGTGGCCAGTGATAATGCTAAAATGGGACTTCCGGAAGTTTCTCTGGGAGTCATACCAGGTTATGGTGGAACTCAAAGATTACCGCAACTAGTAGGTAAAGGTAGAGCGATGGAAATGATTATGACTGCAGGTATGATCGATGCGAACCAGGCGTTACAGTATGGATTGGTGAATCACGTAGTAACGCTTGAGGAATTGATACCTTTTACAGAGAAACTGGCAGGTAAAGTAATGAAAAACTCAAGTGTTGCTATTTCTTCTGCAATAAGAGCAGTGAACGCTGCCTATGATGTTGATGTCAATGGTTTTACCGTTGAAATTGAAGAGTTTGGTAGCTGTTTTGGAACCGGAGACTTTAAAGAAGGTACAACAGCATTTTTAGAAAAAAGAAAACCAGATTTTCCAGGTAACTAAAGAAGAAACCTAATCACTTTAAATGAAGGTTAATATCCAACTCTATTGGTGGAAATCCAACTTCATTTAAAGTGATTTCTTTTTTTAAGAACTTTACTTATAAAAATTCATTTCATCAATATATTTCCATACTGCTTCAGGAAGTAGAGGTCTGATATCCTTCTTTTCAGCGATAGATTTTCGTATAAAAGTAGAAGAGATTTCCATGATGGGCGCATCTACTTTATGAATTTTAGGATGTCCTTCAAATTGTGTTTCTACTTGCCCTTCTGATACTCTGGGATAGACATAAATATCGTGATTCTCTAAGATGACTTCATAATTTTTCCATTTATGGAAACTTTTAAGGTTATCCTCACCCATGATTAAATTAAAATGATGGTCAGGATATTTTTCTTGCAGATGAATCAACGTATTTACTGTGTAATTAGGCTGAGGTAACTTAAATTCTATATCGCTGGGAATTATGCTATCATAAGACTCGGTAGCCAAATATACCATCTCTAATCGATGATGGTTGTCCAGTAAGGAACTTTTTTTCTTAAAAGGGTTATGGGGAGTGACTACCATCCAGATTTCATCAAGATCTGAGAACTCAGCTATATGATTAGCTATAGCCAGATGGCCGATATGAATAGGGTTAAAAGTCCCAAAATATAATCCTATCTTTTTCACTAAAAATTTTTTTAATACTGATGTGGTAATTATGATGTAGTCATCTTAATGGTTAGCCTAAAAGAAATTTTTTAACCAGTTGATACACCTCTTCTTTAGCTTTCTCCAGATCATCGTTCGTTACGATAGCATCAAATTGAGGTGCGGTAGCCATTTCTGCAGAAGCTTTTGCGACTCGCATATTAATTTTATCTTCAGACTCGGTTTTACGCTTTTTTAGCCTGATTTTTAATTCTTCTATACTTGGGGGTTTGATAAAAATGGCCAGTGTTCTATCCGGATAGATGCGTTTGATATCCAATCCTCCTACTACATCAATATCAAATATGACGTGCTTGCCGCTATCCCATAGTCGTTGAACTTCTGTTTTTAGAGTTCCATAAAAATTATCACGGTATACTTCTTCCCATTCTAAAAATTCGTCAGCCTTAATCTTATCTTTAAACTCTCGTAGGGATAAAAAGTAATAATCCTTTCCGTGTATTTCACCAACTCTAGGCTCTCTTGAAGCAGCAGAAATCGAAAAACCAAGATTAAGTTCTTCTCGCTTTAATAAATCCTTGACTAACGTAGTTTTTCCACTTCCGGATGGGGCAGAAAGTACTATTAGTTTACCTTGATGCATTATAGTACGTTTAGTAGTTGTTCTTTTATTTTTTCGAGCTCATCTTTCATTTGTACAACAAGTTGTTGCATAGGGGCATAGTTAGCTTTACTACCTATGGTGTTAATTTCACGACCCATTTCCTGACTGATAAATCCTAATTTTTTTCCGTTAGAATCTGAAGAACTAAGTGTTTCCTTAAAGTAATTAAGGTGATTTGATAGCCTAACTTTTTCTTCAGTGATATCAAACTTTTCAAGATAATAGATCAGTTCTTGCTCAAAACGGTTTTGATCAACGCTTTCCTTTAGGTCTGACACTGCTTTTTCTAAGCGTTCTCTAACTCCTGCAATTCGGTCAGGGTCCATTTCAATTACCTGATCAAGCAGATTTTCTATATTATTTACTCTTAAGGTAAAATCGTTTTCCAGGACCTTACCTTCATCCAGTCTATAGTTATCTATTTCGGTTAATGCTGTAGCTAAGGTATTCGCAACCGCTTTAAACTCTTCTTCATCTATTTCTGCTCTAACGGTTTTTAAAGCATCCGGCATACGCACTGCCATTTTAAGAAGTTCTACAGTTTCTGTTTGTTCTATGGCTTCTAATTGCTTGATGTAATCCTTGACAATTGCCTGATTTATCTGGGTAGAATTCTCTTCGCCAGTTATTTCTACGTATAGGCCAAAATCAACTTTCCCACGTTCGAGCACATTAGCTATTTCATTACGCATAGCAATTTCTTTTTCCCTGTATTGAGAAGGAATTCTGGCATTAATATCCAGGTTTTTACTATTAAGTGATTTTACCTCTACGGTGATTTTTTTAGTAGGAAGCTGTAATACGGACTTCCCAAAGCCTGTCATGGATTTTATCATTCGTTCTTGCTTATAAGGCACGAATATAAGGAAAAGTAAGAATTTATAAGTAGTTGTAAGTACTTAGATGTCGTAATCGACGGCTAATTATTGAATTAAAGCTACGCTTCCGGATTTTTATCTCTAATTCTTTTATAAAGCTTAATGCCCAGCATCAGTAAAATGGCTAGTATAATGATCCCGGCAGTGCCATAAATCCAGTTCACCGCATCTTTGACAATAACTAAAAAGATAACCGAAAATAAAATGATTGTTGATCCTTCGTTCCATATCCTCATTTGGTTTGAAGTCCATTTGTAAATGTCATTTTGCAGCTGTTTAAATATCTGGTGACATTTAAAATGATACAAAAATAGTAATACTATGAATCCTAGCTTTACCTGCATCCATCCTTGTTCCAGCCAGCCAGGCTGAAGTATTAATAACCATATAGCAAATAGTGTGGCTAATATTGCAGAAGGCCAGGTAATGATATACCAAAGCCTTTTTGCCATTAGCTTCAATTGCTTGCCCAGAATTTCTTTTTCAGGAGAAGGTTTTTGGTTGGCTTCGATCTGATATACAAATAATCTGGGAATATAAAAAAGCCCTGCAAACCAAGTTATGACAAAGATGAGATGCAGGGATTTTATATAGTCGTACATGCTTTTTTATTTATTCCTCTACAAAGAGATAATTGAGCTGCAAGTTATTAAACGCGTCATTAAATGCCTTAATTTCCTTTGAAATTAATTCATCAAATTTAGCAAGCTGTTCTTCAATCTTTTTAGTTAGCTCATTTTTTACAGTAATATCCTGTTCTGTAGGTCCAAAATCACCCATACCCACTAAAGAATTTAAATGCCCAAGTTTATTGGTCAATTTAATAGGAAAGTTTAATGGATCCTGATTACTTCTGTTTTTGGTTTGATATAAGGCCTTTTCGATTTCTGAGAATTGCTTTTGGAGTTCTTTTGCTTTATCTATAAGCTCTTTTGTCTTTTCATCATCTTTATATTGTTTTTCGAAAGCACTTAACTGGTCATTAATCTTTCGGATTTTTTTAATGGATTTATGAGCTCTGTCTACGGTTTTATTGACATCCGTAATGAAATCAAATTGTGCCTGCATTTGTTGTTTTGTAGCCTCTGAGCGTGGGTCGGCTTTAATGGCAAAAGATTCTCTCCCCACTTCCTTACCATTTTTAGTAAGACTAACCTGATACGTCCCTGGAACGGCTTTAGGGGCATTAAGGTTTGCCCACCATAATATCATACTCGGAAGTTGTTCTGCACCATCACCTCTCATATTCCAAAGGAAGAGATTATTACCCTCTTTAAGATCTTTAAGCTTGTCTTTCTCTTCGTTAGCAGTCGTGCTAAAGGATTTTATAGTATCATTTTTTGAATTGAAATATGTAATGGCAACAGTATCCTTTTCCTTTAACTCATTAAGATAAAAATAAGTCATCACACCAGAAGGATGATTAGTACCTTCGGTTTTGGACTCTTTAAAACTTCCACCAGCCATTCTATAGGTGTCTTTAGGTTTAAATAATGCTGACTTAGATGATGTAGAGGAATTGTTCAATTGGTGCAATACCGTTAAATCATCAATGACCCACAAACTTCTACCCTGAGTGGCTACGATTAGATTATTATCTTTTAAAGCTAAATCCGTTATAGGTACAATAGGTAAGTTTAGCTGAAAAGGTTTCCAGTTTTTTCCGTCGTTAAAAGAAATGTACATTCCGATTTCAGTACCGGCATATAAAAGTCCTTTCTTTTTAGGGTCTTCTCTAAGTACTCTCGTAAAATGTTCGTCTGCTATGCCTTCAGTAATTTTTGTCCAGCTCTTACCATAATCTGTAGTTTTATATAAATAAGGCGCAAAATCACCAGACTTATATTTAGTCCCTGCGATATAACAAGTTCCTTCTTCAAAATGACTAGGTTCAATACTATTGATCATCATCCATTCCGGCATCCCCTTAGGAGTTACATTATCCCAGGAGTTTCCTCCATCCCTACTTACATGGACTAATCCGTCATCGCTACCTGTCCATAATAGACCTTCTTTAAGCGGGCTTTCAGCAGCGGCAAAAATGGTGCAATAATATTCAACAGAAGTATTATCCTGTGTAATAGGTCCTCCTGAAGACTTAAGTTTTTCAGGATCATTTCTTGTTAGATCAGGACTTATTACTTTCCAGCTTTGTCCTTCATTTTCAGTTACATGAACATGGTTAGAAAATGTATATAATCGATTCGGGTTGTGTGAAGAAAACATGATAGGGAAATTCCATTGAAAACGATACTTCATATCTTCCGCTCCATGTCCCATTGGGTTGTCTGGCCATACACTAATGGAGCGAACCGTTTCTTTTTCGTGATTTACACGTGTTAAAAACCCATCATAACTTCCACCATATACAATGTCATTATTTTCCGGATCGACTGCAATGTGAGCAGACTCTCCACCAGCAGTAGATTCCCAGTCATCTTCTGAGATTGTCCACCCCGTGCTCCTATGATTTATTCTGATAGTAGAATTGTCTTGTTGTGCTGCATATATTCTATACGGAAAGCTGTTATCAGTAGTAACCCTGTAAAATTGAGAAGTAGGCTGATTATGATAGGTGCTCCAGGTTTCACCTCCATCATAAGTGATCTGAGCTCCCCCATCATCTCCAATAATCATACGATCTGGATTCTCCGGAGCTATCCACAAGTCGTGATGATCACCGTGTGGAGCATTATAACTGCTGAAGTTTTTACCTCCGTCTTTACTTTTATGATAGGATACATTTACAACGTACACTACATCTTCATCTTGTGAATCTGCATATATACGAGTATAGTACCAGGCTCTTTGACGTAGACTACGGTCACTATTCAATAAATTCCAGGTTTCACCTCCATCTTCACTTCGATATACACCTCCCTTATCTTTATTTTCAACAATAGCCCAAACTCTTTCACTATTTACGGGAGATACCGTTACTCCCATTATCCCTAAAGTGTCTTTTGGGAATCCCTTGTTTTTTGAAATTTCTTTCCAGGTTTCACCGCTATCCGTACTTTTCCATAATGCTGATCCTGCACCTCCCGAGCTTAAACTGTAAGGTGTTCTTCTGGCATTCCAGGTGGAGGCATACATAATTCTGGGGTTGTTTGGATCTAAAGTAAGATCTACGGCTCCTGAGTCTTCATTGGAAAATAATACTTTTGTCCAATTTTTACCTCCATCGATACTTTTGTATACACCTCTGTCTACTGTAGGTTTATAAATATTTCCTAATACTGCGGCGTATACGATATCAGGATTTTTTGGGTGAATGGCAATTCTGGGAATATGTCTACTTTTTGGTAAACCTGATGCTATCCATGTTTTACCGGCATCAACGCTTTTCCATACCCCATATCCAGAGGATACATTTCCTCTTAGTGTTTTTTCTCCACCACCAACATAAATCACATTAGGATCACTTTTGGCTACGGCTATAGAACCAATTGAACCTCCAAAAAAGCCATCGGAAATATTTTCCCAGGTTCTTCCTCCATCGGTTGTTTTCCATACCCCGCCTCCTGTGGCACCAAAATAAAAAAGATTAGGTTTATCCGGTACACCAGTGACAGCGGCACTCCTACCACCTCTAAAAGGTCCTATCAGGCGATACTCCAAGGCATCATATAATTTTTCATCATACGATTGAGCAAGTGTAAAGTTTATACTTGCTGCAAAAATGAATAAGCAGAGTATGAGTTTTGTAATATTAGATTGCATGTTAGTTGAGTTTTGATTGATTACACCTAATCAGATATATCAAAATAATTGAATGATCACTAAAGTGATGAATAATTAAGAATTCAGAAAAATTTTTAGTTTTTTTTAACCAAAAATGAACAATAGTTTACACCAGCTCCTTTCGTATTTCTCTATTTAAGAAATATCCCGTAACTATAGTGGCTAAAACATCTGAAATAGGAAAAGAGATCCAGACTCCGATTTCACCTAAAAATTGTGGTAGTATCAGTACTAATGGAATGAAGAAGAACCCTTGCCTTGATAAGGTGAGGAGTAGTGCAGGAGTAGCTTTTCCGATCGCCTGAAAGTATGCAGCACCAATAAGCTGGAGTGCAATTATTGGAGTAGCTAAAAAGACCCATCGCATAGGTTCTGCAGTATTGCTTAATACAAATTGATTTAAAGCCAATTCTTTAGCACTCATATCAGGGTCATTACCTATAAAAAGAGAAGTAATTTCCTGCGGAAAAATCATTAGCCCAATAAATACTAATGTAGCCATAATCGATGCATACAATATCGCAGTATTTATTGTTTTTCTAACTCGGCCATACTTATGAGCTCCATAGTTATATCCTGCAATTGGTAAAAATCCTTGAGTTACTCCAAAAACGGGAAATAGCGCGAACATCAACATCCTTCCTATAATTGCGTAAACGGCTACAAGCCCTTCTTGGCCTATAGCGAAAAGAATATTGTTCATTAACAGGTATGTTATACTCACTACAGCTTGTCTTGCCAGGGTAACTCCACCTAATGATGTAATTTCTTTAACAATATCCTTTTTAAGTTTTAGATCTTTAAATCTTAGATTCAGTTCAGAGTTTTTTGAACTAAAAAACCAGAATATATGTAAAAAGCATGCAAGATAGGATCCTGTAGTTGCCCAGGCGGCGCCGAGCATTCCCATATCCAGCACATTGATGAAAAGGTAATCCATTATAAGATTACTGATCGTAGGAATGATCATGGCTATCATAGCCGTTTTTGGTTTTCCTTCTGCTCTGATCACAGTATTGCCCATCATAGCGAAGCCTAAAATAGGCACACCATATAGAACAATTACATAATAGATTTTTGCAGGATCAAAAATATCACCTTTACCTCCGAATCTGGGAATTATAGAGTCTACAAAGATCAGCCCTAGTATTGCCAAAGAT
>NZVW01000178.1 GCA_002697475.1 Aquimarina sp.
CTTAAAAGTTTTTTCTATGTGCTGTCTGGTGAGGGGGAATGGGATTTTATTAAAACAGCTTATAAAATATAATCTATCTCCAAATACATTGAGTGGATTTAGACTTTTCCGTTTGTAAATATCCAATAGTGTAGTACTGTCCAATCGGTAATAGTACTCGTAATCATTAAAGCTAAGGACATTGGAGAGTGCTTCTTTACTCAATTTTTTCTCTACCTGACGACCATCCAGAGGGGAACTGACCGATAACAGCAAGCTTTCCATATGGTATATGAGATCATAGATCTCGATCTTGGACAAGCCTTCTACCTGCTTTAATAGTTGTAATAATTTTTGCTGCTGAAAATTTAGCATGTTATGATGGTTAGGTATTTAAGAGTTAAAAAAGGATTCCCGAACGTGAAGGGATAACTATGTTTAAGGGAAAAGCTATCAATAATCACAATCAGCCACGCCGGGAAATCCTTAAAGCTGGGGTAACAATCACAAACTCAACTTTAATAGATGATCACAGATGTTTCCTGATAATAATTAGAAATAGTGTTTAATAAGAGTCCCTCAATGGCTCCCCAACTGTATAGTTTACTTTCTGCAAGATTAAAAGCATAGCGTAATATATTTTGCCTTTTTGCCAAAGGCAATTGCTTATAATCTTTATTGTTGTTTAGAGCTAAATACACTCTTTTGTAGACATTCTTTTCATTCTTTTGTACTTCAGTGTTTATAATTTGACTGAGCCTGGCATCATTAATCAGGCTTATAGCTGCCATTACTGTTTTATCCTGCAGAAATGCCTGGTGACATACATCATAAATCAGGGATTCGTAATGTTCTCCATTCTTATAACCATCTATGACGGTTTCTTTTTCCGTATGTAGGTTCTTTGCAACATCGAATAAGTAATTGTCAAAATCTGAAAGTAATGTGTTCATAGTACTTTATTTTGGGTTGTTAATTTCATATTCATTATTGAACTCATTGTATAAATCAAGAATAACTTTGTGTTTTTCCTTATGTACTTTAACCATATACTCAACTGCCTTTTTAAGATCTTCCCTATCAGTATCAATAGACTTTATTTTCTGGGTAAAGTAAAAATGTGAAAGTCCAAACAAATTGGCTGCCTTTTTAGATTCTTTTGAACTTAATTGCTTTCTTATAGAATGAGCGAGATCAGGTAAACCCATTTATTAATCTTAATTTTGTACTTTTACTTGGCAAAACACAAAATGCATTATTTTTGTTTTGATTTGTTTTCAAATATATAAACATATCTAAACATATAAAAACATTTTTTAATCTTTTTTATCGTTTTAATTTTTATTTTGGATTAAGTATGACTCCTGGGGAAAGAATTTTGTTTGTTATTGACCATCTGAAAATTTCGAAAAACAAATTTTCTACCAAAATGCTTGGATTGTCAGCAAGTACAAAGATTGATCATATTATAAAAGGCAGAAACGATATTACGCCTGATTTTGCGACAGAAATTTGTAAAGTAGTTCCAGAAATCAATTATGATTGGTTACTTAAAGATGAAGGAGAACCGTTTACAAAACAATTCAAATTTAAAGATGCTAGTTATAACTATAGTAAAAAGGAATTAAATAATTTGGCAGATACCATAATAGAATACGAAGATGACCTGATAGAAATTCCTAAGATCAAAAAAATGATAGAACGACACGCACTGATAATGCTCAATGAAAAATTACCTGATTTAATAGACCGAATTTATCAAACTAAACTTAAATCGCAATCATAGAATATGATCTTTGAGATAAATATGATTAAACTCTGTAAATATTATATTACGCAGTGTTTCTTGGTCAATATTATATTCCATTACAACTTGATGAAGACGATTTAAATTATTTAATAACTTATCATTTTCTTCTTTAATTCTTTTATCCAGACGTTCTTCAGCTTCTTGTAGAAAACTAATTTCTTCCAATAAAAACTTCTCAAATTCTTCGGCAGTACATTCTTTGTTCAAATATAAGTCAACGGTCTTTTTATGATCCGTGAACCTTCTTATTATTCTATTTAGCATGTGAAAAGATATTAAGAGCTTGAGAATTAAAATTAATTGTTCGTTAATTTCGATTTCAAATAACTTAACCCATTATTTAAAACTGTCTCTCTATAGCGACTTAATCTTTTCATTGATTCAATATAGCTGCTAATTCTTTTAAAAATAAGTAATGAGATTGCGCATATGAAAATTGATAGAAATACGTAGGCTAAAAGATCATAATTTACATTGGGGATAAAAACCCAAGAACAATAAAATATTGCAGATATAAAAGGAGATATAAGTGCGTAACGCAGATGCACTTGGACTGCTCTATATTTCTGATGGTCTGCAATAGCCGAAATGGATAAAAGTACACCTAATGTTAAACACAAAATACTGAGGTGAACACCAAATGAATATAAAAAGGATTGAATACTGGTAAACCCGAAGATTTTATTTTCTAATTTTTCAAATTTTACAAAAGAGTGCAAGAATGGTAAAAGACCACTCAATAAAATCAGCAGATATCCAACCCTTTCTATTAAAAAAAGTTTTTCAATTTTATTTTTGTGTAATGCATTAATTTCCGCCTTGACCTCCTGGTGGTTCAACGTTTTCTTTATCGATTTTTTCAAAGAATCCTTCTCCCGTGGTTGATCCGCTCTTGTCCCCTTGTCCTCCTGGTGGTTCGACGTTTTCTTTGTCAATTCCAAGTTGAATTTCTGTTTCATTACTTAAATCTGGTTTTTCACAACTGCTTAGAATCAAAATAAAGCCTACAGCTAAAGGATAAATAAAATTTTTCATTTTTAATAATCTAATATGGTTAATTATTAAAAATACCAATTAATGTCCACTTAGATTATTGTTTTAGAAAAGAAATTATTTCCTAAACATATTGCTTTAATTATTGACAATCGGGGTAAAGTCAGTTAAATTAGTTACTTAAGCAAAGTAAACAAATATCTTTAAATTTCAATTACGGTATAACCTCGTATTTTTTTCTAAACATAAAGTGATTTTTCTAAACATGTTCTGTTTTTATTCTGAAGACAAGAACATTAATGGCATTTCCTTAGCTATAAAACTATTCATTATAATTCATTCGTTAATGAATCAACCCACTTTAAAAGCTGTAAAAAATAAACTCTGATTACTCCCCACAGTCCAATAAGGAAGTAGACTTTCACTATCACTCGGAGAATCTAAAAACCATTGTCTCAGAAATAGTATGTTTCTGTCAAAATCCTGAGGATCAACCTCTGATAACGTCATTAAAGTTCGTACTGACGAGAAGTTATAATTCAATTTGTAAAACTTAGAGGTTTCAAAAGAAACTGTACCACCAATCTCCTGAGTCCATCGCCTATACCTTGAGCATCCACCGTACATTTGATTTGAAGTACCGTTAATAATTAATAATTGTGATTCCGCTTCAAATAACGGGACTGGACCCAGATTTTGAACATTAATAGTATTACTACCCATACCAAGTAACCCAGTACCATCTGTTTCCTCCAGGGTAAAGACTACACTGAAAGAAAGATCATCACATCGTTTCCAACGAAATCCACTAAACTTTATAGCGCCTTCAAACTCTTCAATGCTGCTTGTGGCTTGCAAACTTCTAGCACTATCCTGTGAAACTGACACTCCTGTAGTCATTTCCAATCCCAAATCCAGTATCGGGGTCGTTCTTAAATCAATCCATTGTGGGTTTACGACGACTATCCCTTCGTTTCCAGTAAGTCCTGAGTTCAACTCTACATTATTCACGACTACAGTAAACCTTCCTTCAGCTACTCCAGAACTTACCACAGCTTCAATACGCCCGGGATGTATAAAGTTTACACGACCAATACGAGGATAGAATCCAGATTTAGTCACATCATTACCATTCTGGTCTTTGAGTGTAATAGTTACATCAGGAGTAAAATGATATCCTTTGATTTCTATCCTTCGAGAGGTATTGGTTGGCATTCTTCCTCTGCAGACCTCTGAGATAAATGGAGCTAATCCTTGTCCTGGTGTATTGTTTTCAGCAGTTGTAGTACTGGTAGCATTTCCTCCTCTGATAAAACGCTGTGTTCGTATGGTTCTCAGAGGCTATCCTAGTTGTGCTGTTTTGTAAAATTGAATACGCAATACCGGTGTTGCTTTTTCCTGAATACCCACGACCTTAAAATTACGCAAGTTCTTTGCTCCTACAAGTTCAAAGATATCCTGATTGCCTAATCCAAATCCTGAAATACGAGAAGGGGAAGCTCCGTTCTCTTTGAACCGTACTACGGCAGAAGAATCGGTTTGTAGTAATTGTACCACACCATCAGCACTAATCAATCTTTCTTTTGTTACAGATGCCGATGCTATTATGGATTCGGATTCGTCCGGATCTGTATCGTTATCTTCATCTGTTCTACCTTGTTCTACCATAATCGTTGCAGAGACTGCTCCTTCAGGAACTTCAAGAGACACTACTTCTCCAAAAGGCACAGCAACATCCTGATACCCGTTTTGATCCTGATCTATAGGAACAAGTCCTACTTCCTTGGCATTGATCAGTACCAACTCTTCCAAATAATTGAGAATGGTTGCCGTATTGTGTCGCTGCGGATAGACCTGCTTTTGTATTCTGTCTCTTAGCATAACTAGCTTTTTATACAAATGGATTAATAGGTGGTGTTGTCCCTGAAGGATAACCCCATGCTACATATTGTTTCTTGGTTTCATCAGTATCCAAGTGCACAAAGGTTTTTCCGACACCAATCCGTTTAAAACCAACCTGCTTTGCTGCCCATACAATTTTATTTCTGATGGCTGTGGTAGGTGCTTTAATATCTACTGCCTTACAAATGGGTATTTTATGGGAGGAATTAGATACACCTCCTACCTTAGTATTCCAATAGGAAGACCTTGCTCCGGAGTTTATCATCTCAAAGATTGGGAGTCGGGTAACCTTAGCTAACTGATGCAGCTTTTTCAATAATTCCCTGTCCATACATTTGCCTGATCCTTTCTGGTCAGGGCTATCAAACCTGGACAGGTCTATTTTAATTTTCTTTTTGTGACGAGCCATTCCTATAACTCCGATAACAACCAGTGCCGTTATACCCATTCCTAATCCTATGTGCCACTTCTTATTTCCCACTGCACTTACACTGCTGTTTCCCTTTTCGTTTTTCGCTCCATTCATAAATCGCCACTCCGGTTCTGACGATACTGACCACCAGAAAAGCTCCGAATATGATGTTTATCGTTCTGTCTCCTTTATCTACATTCATTTCTTTTGTTGGTATTTTTTTAATTTATGTTCCAGTTCTTCGATATAAACTTCCAAATCATTAATCCGCTCCCGCTGTCTGGTAATGGTGGCACGCATCTCCTTATTGTTCTTTTCCAGTTCCTGAATCCTTTCTTCCATTTTATCACTCCAGGAAATCCAGTTACCAATGACACGCTCATTGGTCTGTGATCGGATATCCTGCATCTCTGCGGTCTTTAATTTTCTTTGCCACCTGTAGTTGATCAGCATTTCTGCGAACTTCCAAAATGCTGAAGCTCCAATCACTACAGCAGCTAGTTTTAGGTACTCCATATGCTCTACGTTTTACTATTCTTATATACGGCTATAACTATCAGAAGTATGCTAATGCCTACTACACTGATCGGGAATAGCAGCTTTGGTTTCCTTTTATGTAATCCTTTGGCGACAATAATCTTCTCGATCTCACGCATAATGCGTTTTATTTTATCCGCATAATCAGGATCTGTTGCATAGCCCGCCTTTGCCACCTCTTCTGCAAATCGATACGGGTTTTGTCTGTGCTGGAATGCATTGCCATACCTGCTGTTTTTTAGGAGCAATCCCGCCCAATCCATAAAGGAAAAGAAGGGGTTAGGGTATGCCCGAAATACATCCTTGATCTTATACTTCCACTTTCCGCTACTTAGCTGTACCGGATATCCCGGATATACAAACGGAAAGTGCCGACTCGGCACAGAGGAGTATTCGGTTGTAGTTATCAGTTGACTGTGACCTTGCCATCCTCCGTAGTTCTTTCCTGATCCTTTTTTTACCCCGAACATCATATGGCCTTTTACCGATTTGCCCCAGCCGGATTCCAAGGCACTTTGCGCCAAAGCAAACAAAACAGGTATCCCGGAACGCTCAGCCGCTTTTTGGGCAAATGGAAAATAGGTTATGACAAACTGTTCTTTCATAGGTCTATGATGCTAAGGTTGCGGGGAATCAAATACAGGTGTCTCCGGAAATTCAACAGGCATTTTAGCGATATATGACGGAAAGTTGAGTACCAGCTCATCTGTATCCGAGGTCAGTTCTCCTCGTATATTTACCACGCCTAATCCGCTTAATCTGCAAAAAAAAGGGTTGTTCTCTGTACTGAGCGCAGTCCAGGAGATAAACCCACTTACCCCTTCAGGTACGGGTAATTTCAACACCGTACCCGAAGTACCATTCGGTCCAAAGACTCCTGCGCCTCCTACCTTTCTTAACCGTATATCTGAACATACGATGAGATTCCCATTAACGATTAGATACTTATTTTGTGCGTTGGCATAGAACACACTATTCAGGTCAATCTGTTCGTCTGCAATGGATCGGACTTCCGAATTATTACTGCTGATCCCTGCGGGCAAAATCCCTGTCAATACCTGAAAACACGCTCCGTCAAATACGAGTGTATACACCACATTTGTCTTGAGATCGCCATTATCAATGGCAGTCAACGTATCTCCATTGAATCTCTTTATCGGTACTGCTCCCTGTCCGTCTATATCCAATGTAGCTGTAGCCGTATTGCCCTGATGAAAACGTATATGCAAGGGCAATCCTGCTCTGTAGGTTTTAGTCAAAGAAGGTTCTAACCTTAATTCGTAACTATTATCTTCTTTCGAAGTTGTCACACCATAACCTCCTAAACTTTGCTCTAAAGGAAAATTACCATCCCCTGCGATATCCGTAATTCTTAGTTTCACATCTGACTGATATCCTGATAAACTCATATGCTTTTTATTTAATGATGACTACTACGCCTAAAACTATTAAACTGGTACTTAACAGCACTTTATGCCACTTACCACGTCTGAGCTTTTTATCTCTTTGCCGTATTTCCTTTTCCAAAAGCCCTATACTCTGATTATTGTTATGAACTATTGTGGTATAATGATCAAGCTGTTCCGACTGAAAAGCAATGATCTGATCCTTTTGTGCGAGCAGTTGCTGAAATTTCCCTACCTGATGTGATAGCGCAGTAACCAGTGAGTCATTAAATTTTCCAAATTCCAATAATCCGGCGATCTCTTTGGACTGTTCCATAGTAAAGCAATAGTGTTTTTCACCTTGGATGTGCTGTAGCTTGGGTTGTAAAGTTTGTGAAATACCAATACAGCTCGTCATCAGTATAACTATCAATATCCTTAACTTTTTCATATCGCTGCGCTTTTAAGTGTTCTATATACTTCTCATCACTTTTGATCAATTCACTGAGGCTGTCTGTTCTTTGGATCAACAGTGTTACTTTTTCTTCCAGTACCCCATTATGCTCCAGAAGCGTGCTGTTTTCTCTTTTCAACTCTTCAATTGCGATGTAGGGTTTGTTATCTTCTAAAGCTTCCTCTGCAGGAATGATCCAAAAAAGTGCAACACCTATGCCCACAATGGCTATGAGCGGTAGTATCCATCTGTAATGCTTCATACGTAGTTTTTGAAATGTTATGTTTTGCTAAATTCTGATTTATAGCAGATCTTCCTGATCGACTTTTCCCGGTTTTGGTACTATGCGTTCCAGCAGTACTTCCAGTAAAAACTTATGGAATACCGTGGCAAAGAAGAAAGAGATGATCAGTGTCCCTATACCTTTTACCTCATAATCCCGGATAAAAAAGATGAGTATGGCATACACCACTCCTATAAGAAGTACCTGATATCTGTTCTTTAGTTGGAGTTCTAATCCTCTTCCTATGAATTGCGGTATCTGATAGTATTGTATAACATAGGTGATCAGAATGAACGAGAAGATATAAAACCAATCCAGAGCGTTCATAAAATTTGTAAATTGTGTAAGTACGATGTCCATAATGCTATTTATTTAAGGTTGTTTTTAATGTGTACTATTTCCTTTTGAACTGCTGCCAATTGCGCATTGGGAAAAGCATTTTTGATCAGATTTGCTACAAGTACTATAGCAGCTCCTGAAACCAGTAATCCCATAATGATCTTCAGTAAGGTTTCATTAGTCAGGGTGATGGTCACTTCTGTTTTTAGTCCGTCCTTATCTACAAGGGCATCCAGAAGAGTATTGATATTGCGTTTCTTATTTTCCATAACTTTTAACCTTTGATAAGTTCGTGAATAGGGATACCCATTTGATAATGCTCATAGGTGCTTCTGTTCAGATAGGTCTTTTTAAACCGCTTTCTGACAAGCCTGTCTGTTTGTTCATCATAGATGCCTGTGACGGGTCCTTTCCATCCGTGATTTCTTAAAAGCCAGATCTGTAAACGTTCTACTTCCTTTCCCTCACTTCCGGGTTGTAATGGCCAGATCGTTGGTGGTTTTTTTGTTACGGGAGTCTCTTCTTTTTTTTCCTTTTCGCTTTGGGTAGTCTGTTGTGGTGCTGTTGTAGGCGTTACAAAAGGGTCTTCCGTGGTTCCCTGAGTTTCTGTTTGTGGTTTGGCTTTGCTCTTCTTTATCAGGTAAAGCGTCAGCAGTCCCACACCCAGACCCAATCCTACCATTGTCCATGTTTGTTTTGTCATTTTCATTTGCGTATGGTTTTCATTGCGGTTTTCATTCCTTCTATATCCTTTTTGGCAAAAGAGGTTTTCCCTAAATGGAGTTTTGCTGCTTTATTGGTTTTGTTGCCAAACATTCCATCTACCCCGTCATTGGCTTTACCGGAACTGCCCAGCTCAGCTTTGTAAATGTTCTTCAGGTAGGCCTGTAGTACTTCCACATCTTTATGACACGTACCATAGGATAACGGATAGCTGCGACTACTGCATCTAAAGCGAGAACTTATCGTTACCGGTTTGGTATCTTTTGTAGTTGTAGTGATTTGGGGATTATCATCTGTGGAGAAAAGGAGCATCTCCTCCTTTCCTTTTCGGTGACGGTAGTACCAGTATCCAACACCAACCAGCACTAGCGTAGTTACGCCAATCACCAGCCATAATTGTTGATCTTCTGTCAGTGTATTTTTCGTTGTTTTCATATGCTATTTTTCTGTTGTTTCGCTATGCTACTAATCGGTAATTGGGTAAGCTGCGTACCTGATCGTAAACCAGTTCCTTCAGCTCACTGTCACTCAGAAAACTTCTGAGGTACTGCCACATATCCCTTCGTCCATATTGGTAATAAAAGGCTCTGGACAGACTGGCGACCTGCGTTTTATCCTGTAGGCTTTTAAATACCCGTGCTACCGCCTGCTCATCATCATTGAATGTCCCTTTTGCATTGAATAACTTTGCTGCAAAATGCTTAGCCACGGATTCCGGTAGTTCTTTAATTTTTTTGCCCCCTAACCAGGTATTCACATCCTTGTTATAGTTCATATCAAAAGGATTCTTCCAATTGGGTTCTGTAACTGCTGTTGCCGTTCCACCTCCCTGAGCCACGATGACAGGTTTATCTAAAGTTCCTACTCCCATAAATACGTGATCTTTTTTGTTGTTTTTTCCAAAAAACAGCACATACAGTCCTATCCCAAGTCCTATAGTGCCTGCTCCACCTACTACCCACCACATTGTTTTTGATATTTTCATCCTGTATTTTTCTGTTGTATTAAAGTGTTCTGTATTTCGGTAAGCCGGAGATGATCTTGAGTACCTGTGTGATTTCCTCCTGATCAAAACTGTCTTTCAACTGGTCTTTAAGTGATACTTTGTAATCTCTTTGATATGCCCTGGCTACCTGAGATACCTGTACCTTGTCTTTTAAACTGCCCAAAAGGGCATACACGCCTTGTTCATCGTCACCTCCTTTATACCACGGCTTAAAAAACTGATGGATATCCTTTGCCAGTCGTGTGGCTACTGTCTCTTTCAATACAATGACTTTTGAGGTCACTCCCTGCATCACCCTGTCTTTATAATGCATACTTAAGGCATCTTCTGCATCCAGACCCTGAGTTACCGGATGCAACTGCTTATTGACTGCTGCCAGTACAGCCTGTGCCAAACGGTCTCTATTGCGCTTTCGCACTAAGATCACCGTTGTGCCTATACAAAGTACGCCCAGTACACCTACTGCTATATATAATCCTTTAGTACTCTTCATATCCTTTTGCCGATGTTAGCGCTTTAGTATTTTTCCTGCCTTTCCCACCGGAGTGAACTGTGCCACATCTGCCAGTGTTGCTTTTTTAGTGGTATTCCATAACACCACACCTATGATCGCCAATACCAGCGCCAGTGTCATCGGCACACCAATGGACAATATTTTGGACAGGTTTTTGCCTAAACCCATAAAATTGCTGCCGATCGCTGAGGCATCTGCAATGGCTCTGGTGGCTGCACTAGACACATCAATACGGTTTTTCTTAAGCCAGCTGTTAAATTCCACATTGGTAGTACAGCTTGAGGATCCGTTGGTTTTCCAGGTGACCAGCCAGATCGTTCGTGCATTTTGACTACCCAGATGTGTTTGTAAGCTCTTGAAATAGCCTACCCATAATTCGCAGGGGTCTCCCCGCTCGGGAACTACAAAATGTGTATCGTGTATGTTCAGTGTTATAGGCATGGGATCTACTTTTTTATAATGGCATTGGATTGTGTACTGGCTTCCCTGGCAGACAATCCCAAATCTTCTAACACTTCCATCAGGTGTCTTTTGATGCTGGCTTCTTTCTTCAGGGCTTCCTGCTTATCGTAGCGCATATAGATATGCCTGCCAATCAGAATTCCTATAGCCAGGGTGATGATCGTATTTTTCATCCTGCGTCCTGTTTCGGTTTTTTGTAAATATGTTGCTCGGCAATACCAATCTCTTCCAGCCATATGGAAACATCAAAGCCCGGATTTTCCGCTCCTGCCTTTGCAGGGGCTTCGTCGAATCCCAATACCTGAACATTGGGGAATTTTAAAATGTAAAAGCGGACGATGGCTTCAAGCGCCTGGAGTTGGGCTTTGGTACGGCTATCTTTGGGTTTCACCTCTTTTTCCGTTCTGCCTCCGACATAAGCGATATGCTTATACCTTCCTTGTATAGCGTCCTTTCCTTCGGATAGCCCCCAAAGGTCTACATCTGTCGGGCTTTCTTCTCCAATCAGAGTGTCCATACGCCCATCGGCGTGAATGAGGTAATCTATTCCCGGACGTTTCCAGCCATACCCGCCTTCTTTGATCGCGGTGGTATGTAAGGCTATGATATCTGCAGGGGTTACTGCTACACCTTCTCCGGTGGCTGTGCTTTGAATTACGATATAATCTACTTTTTTCATCTTTCTCTATTTTTAGTTCATATGCTTTCTATAGTGCTATTTAGGAGGTATGTATATCTCTAAATCCCAGCAGTCGATACGTGGGATAGGGACGTATACACACACTATTATTCTGATTGCCTCCAAGGGTATAGATGTAATCTTTCTGTTCGCTAAACCCTATAAAGAAGCCTACATGTCCCTTCCAACTGGTCTTACGTTCTCTCCAGTACACCACTATACTACCAAGGGCAGGGTTGGATATTTCTTTTCCAACCTCCAGCCATGATCGTGCAGTTAACGCTCCACTCCGCTGGCAGCCTGCTTTTAGGGCGACCCAATTCGCGAACGCGGAGCACCACGCCGTTTGATCCGTAGTCACCCACTGGTGTCCTATGTCTTTAAAATATTGCAGGATACGGGGATGCGAAGGTTGCCCTGTCTTTTCCTGAACGCCGTATTCTGCCAGGGCTATATTGATCAGCTGTGTTGTATTCATTGGTTTTCAAGTATTTGGTTAAACAAATCGGTTTGGGGTTGTGTGTAGTAGGTGAGCAGGGTGATCGTCTGTCTCCCGCCAATCTTAAACACCCAGCCGTGTTTTCCGTCGATGATCGTGCCTTTCATCTCAAAGACTTCGGCTACATTACCAAAATTCTGAGGGCTGTGGTATCCGGAAAAGGAGATGGGTTGTACGGTTGTGGTTCCGGTAACGCTTTCTTTTTCCAGTTTCAACACCCTGAAACGTGCTGTCCCGGATAACACAAACTTGACGTGCTCTACCAGTGCAGGTTTGAACTTAAAATCGTCCCGTTTTGCCTCGTATTCTTCATTGATGGTTACCGCACTGCTTTCGGCGCTATAGGAAATGAGTCCTATACTTCCTCCATTGGGATTGGTGCTAAATAACCGATCGCTGGCAGGGTCAACTGCCAATCCTATGTTTACCACACCTAAAGCAAGGGTATTGACCACATTGTCATTTTGATCGATGATGGTAAAGGTGTTATCCCCTCTGTTCCCTACATATAACAGTTGACTATTGGGATGGTATACGATAGCATAGGGTCGGTTTCCAACGGCTATTGGCGCTTGCACACTCATCGTCTCCAGAGCTATAGGAACCACAGCATTGCCATCCCCTGCTACTACATATAACTTTTGGGTCAAAGGATGATATACGGCAGTAGTAAGTCCCTCTCCAAGATTTCCCAGGGTTTGAATGGGCTGATCTTCTGCATTGAGTATCGTTAGGGTATCGTCTCCGGAGTTTATGACAAACATAGCTCCAGTCTCCGGTTGCACGGCAATACTCCTTGGGGATTTCCCTACAGCCACTGTAGTAATGACATTCTCTGTAGCAGTATCTATCACAGTTGCTGTATTTTCAGCGATATTGGCGGTATACAGTTTTCCTGTAAAGGAATTGAATTGAATAGCCACAGGTCGTAACCCTACCGGAATCCTGTGGGTAATGCTTAATTCGGTACTGATTACGGCTACCGTATCTGCAATACAGTTGGCCACGTAGACCTTGCCAAAGTTTGGGGAATCGGTTTGGCTATTCACGGCAAGGGCTACAGGCCCCCAGCCATAGGCTGGATGTGATGAACCACTATGGTTATGGGCTGCTACATCTATAAACCGGATCAGTGTACCCTTTTTATCCAGTACACTGATCGTGTTGGATAATTGATTGGCGATATAGGTAAAGCCGTTGAATGGGTTCACTACAATTCCCTGAGGGTACACTCCTGTTCCTAAGCTAGAACTCACTTGTATGGTTTGGAATACGTGGTCTGCTATATCTCCGGGTAATGCAGGGCTTAACGGTGGTTTTTTATTGCCTGCCCATAAGCGTACTTCCCGTTCAATATCCGAATGGTTGGTAATGGTGAGTTGGGTAACTTCATACTCCTGTTGTAACTTTTTATAAAATGCTGCACTGCCCAGCATCGCTGCTGTACGTCCTAATCCCGGTAATTCAATACTTTGAGTTCCGGTTTTAGAGTGAGGTGTTCTAAGTTTGGTACGGTAGGGCGAAATACGAGTGGTCAATGATCTTGTATAATTATCCTCCCGAGCTGGTTCTCCTGAATCTTCTTTCTCTAAAGCACGGGTTTCCGTATCCGGTAGCTGACCTTCCTGGGCATACCACGCCCATAAGACCGCCAGTCCTACTCCTGTAGTAATCCATACCATTTCTGTCGTTATCGTTCTCATTGTGCCAGTGCGTATTGGTCTATAAATTGGATAATATCTTTGGTGCGTTTTACCTGAAACTTACCTACCAGTTCGGGATGTAAACTGAAGATTTTCGTTGCGGCATAGACGGCTTCTATTTTTGGAAAACCATAGTCCAGGTAGTGACGTATCCCACAGAGGTCTGCGGTGGTTTCACTGCGTGAGTTTAAAAACCAGTGGCAGCCTTCGTGTGACAGGATTGCTACCCGTACCGGAATAGTAAAGGTTTTAAACAGGCGCTGCGAAATCTGTACCCTGGGCATTTTTCGGTTGATCCGTGCCGGGGTAATCAGCTCCTTCCCATAGGCATCCACAATACCGGGCAGGTATTGGAATAGAAACTCTCCCGTTGGGCTATCGTAAAAGCCCGCAGGGACATATCCTGCTTTCTGCGCAAACTGAATGGCGAAATCCATAAAGCGTTGCTGCTCCGGTGTTGCCCAAAGTTTGGCAGCTGGCATAGGGATGATCTTAAAATCTTTCACAGTAATCCCTCCTGCATCCCCTGTTTTTTTATCATAGATTTCCAATTCCAGTTCCTCGGGGGTAACAGGTAGCGGTATATAAATCTTGCGCTGTTGTCCTCGTTCCAAATAGGCTTTCCTTCGGAAATAGTCCGTATACGGATGCAAGGGGTCTGAGACCTTAAAGCCTAAGGACATAGCCCTATCTACCTTTACAGTAATGGCAATGGTAAAACGCCTTTTATGTGATGGAATCGGAATGATCATACTACCCTGAAATACTACCTATATGTTTGTTCTTTTGACCCTGATAGATGACAAGCCCTACAACGGTGATGACAACCACAACACCTCCTGCGATAAGCAGGGTTTGTGTAGTGTTCTTTTTAGGTTTTGGCGTATCTTCCCCGTCATCGCCCAATTGGACGGAAAAGTCTGAACCTCCAGGGGCATTGCCTGTAGGGAATTGTTCGGAAACACTCATGGGTTCGGGCTTTCTGATCAGGGTATCAATAGCACCTCCTATGGCTGCGCCACCGCCTAAATCTTCATAGGCTTTGCCTAGCTTTTTAAAGAATACTTTGCGCTTTTCTTTTCTCGCAATTCTTTTGGGATCTGCTCTTCGTTCTGCTCGTTTGGCTTTACGGGCTGCTTTTCTGGCTTCCCTTTTTTCTTTATTGCCAAAAAAGAGAAAATCATCATAGGACGCATCACCTAAGTGGTCTGCCCATAACATTTCTGTTTCTCCTGCGATCATACATCTGGTTTTTTAAGATTTTACTGTTTTACAGGACATACATCACCCTTAAGGTGGAGTCTATAGGATCAAAGGGTTTTGCAGCATGGGGTTTCCCTACAAAAGGGTAGCCTTTGGCTTCTCCGGGAGCAAGGGCGACATTATTGACCATAGCCGGAGTATCCCCGATATTCTTTACCGAGGCAAACAGGAACCCTAAAGGGATTTCTCCTGCTTCCCGGTAGTCTTGCTCTATAGTATTAGCGAGTACGTCCATGGGCTGCTGATTTTGTTTTTAAGGCATACATCACCACACCGACCGTAATCAGGCTGAGTGCTGCAATACCGATGATATTTCTCATCGCTCTTTTTTGTTTGTCCTTAGTGGTCTTCTCTTCTGCGCTTTGGTTCATAGTTGTGATTTCTGAGGTTTGAGGTGCTACAGTAGTTTGCTGCTGTGGTATAGTTTCTTTTGAAGGAATGTTTTTCCTCGGTATTGGTTTTTCTAAGGGTTTGGATTTTCCTGTACCGTCCTTTCCTTTATACGGCAAGACGATATCTTTGCTGCCCTTTTTTACGGGTCTTGATTTGGTCTGTTGTATGTTGCGTCGCTGACTCGGGTCTCCCGGTAGTATGGGTACTCCTTTATACTTTCGGTTGTACCTGCCAATTTTTGAAATACCGCCGTATCCTTCAACATCACGGTGTATAGGATTTCCGAATGGGACAGGGTAATACGTAGAAGGTTTTTTCTTCCCTCCCTGTACTGCTATGTTGCGTTGGTTTACATTTCCTTTTGGGGTTGCTTTTCTTCCGGCTTTTGGTCTTCGGTATGGATGCTTTACGGAATTCCGTAGTGCGCGCATGGCCTTTTGCCTGTTGATCCCTAACTGCACTACCTTTCCTTTATATATTCTTCGCTTTTGGGGTCGGTAACGGATAAAGGAATCATAGGTATGGGCATCTAATGCTGAATGTATAGGATAAGGGATCATAACAGGTGGTGTTTATTATTTACGGTTAGCGTACCATTGTTGGTGGTGCCGGTGCTGGCAAATAGGAGACCGCTCTGCCTCCTCCTTTTGAGGTAGCTACCACGATTCCGATGACTGCCAACAGGGCAATTCCTCCACCCACCATAGCGATGGTTTTGGTCTGGTTCTTTTTGGCTTCTGCTTCCTTTTTTAGTCTTTCTTCTTCAGCGCGTCGGCGACGTTCTTCTTCTTCACGTCTCCTGCGCTCTTCAGCTTCCCGCTCCCGTTGCATACGTTCCTGCATCTCCCGCATTCTTCTTTCCATATCCCGCTTCGCCTGTGCTGCCTGTGCCTTGGCTTGAGCAGCCGCGGCCTGGGATGCTGCTACGGCAGCATTGTTACCGCCACTACTGCGTTTCTTCTTTTTAAACAAACCGCCTACAATACCTATAGCGCCTTTAGCCAGTGCGCCCCAAAACTCATCTTCATCTTCTCCTGCATAGGCACTGAACTCTTTGCGCTCCAAAGCCAGCATTTCTTTTCCCCTGTACTGTATATGGGTAGTCAGTAGCTGACCTAAGTCCTGCTCGAATTTGGGATCGTTGCGCTTTAGTAACTCGACGACTTCATTTATGATATGCAGTCTCGTGGGCTTGCCTTTAAACACAATACCGTGCTTAGCCAATAATCCTAAAACAGGTTTGGGCTTGGTCAGTATCAAATGACTGATCAGGTTGATGGCTTCATTGTATTGTTGTTGAAAACGTGGTTTCATCTGTTTTTTATTTTTTATGATCCTTATCCTGCCAGACGACTGGCTCCGACTAAATACCCTGCCATAAATACCACTCCCATAAGCAGTAATTCCTCCCTGCCAAAAAGGGTAGACTTTTTAGGCGCAGAAGGTTCGGAGGATTGTTCTTTATCTATAAGCTTGCGCTGACGCAGTTCGTTCCATACCAGTTGTACCTCTGAGGCTAGCTTTTGATCCTTGGGATTGGCATTGGACTGCTTGCGGATACGGTCATAGTAACTTTTGACTTCTTTATCCGATAGTTCTGAAAACTGATCTAAAAAACTGTCTTCGTCTCCTGAGCCGTTGTAGTTGGAATGTCCGCAGGCACCACAAAAATTGTCTTCGTCATTGTATTTCTCATTGGCACACGAATGACAGTAATTTTTGGGTGTACTGGTGTTCAGCTTTAGTATGGCTTTACGGTCAGGATGTGCTTCCAATAGTTTTGGGAGTACCTGTTTGCCTTCTCTTTTGACCAGTTCCTTGGTGGCTTTTACCAGCGTATGTACATCGTCAGGAACTTCAAAACCGCAATCATAGATCAGTTCCCGAACGGGTTCGGGATTGCTGTATACGATATAGTCAATACTGTTTTGTGCCAGTGTTTTTCTGGTAGTTCTTTTTAAGGTGTTCATAAGCGTTGCTTTATATAGGGTGATACCTGCCGGAGCAAAGATCTCTCTCCTTGCTCCGGGGTACCACATTTGAAATTGGGATGTTCCGGCTGCTTATGCAAATTATCTCCATCTGCGTCTGCGAAGCACAGGGGCTGGATATCTCCTTCTGGGTTTAACGCGACGTACGGGTCTTCTTCTCACCACTCTGCGCTTTACGGGTTTTATCCCAAAGGCGGTGGGTTTCTTTTTTCTACGGATCAGATCTATCTGTGGTAGCCCTGTTGTTCTTGGAACTCTGGACAGCTCTGCCACATTGTTTCCTTTAAGCAGGTTGCCCATATTGGCTCTCGCCTTGATCGTAAAGGTGAATACTGCTGTAGTATCCGGATTGATGGTAACTCGCAGTGAATCCTGACCTGTTACATTCAGCTCAAAGTTATCATCGTCAATAAGCTGCTGGGTAAAGTTCTGTGGAGAGGTAGCATTACGGGGTTGGTACACTCGTACGGTGTTCGATCCGGCTGCTGTTCTTTTGGTCAGGCGCAGTACGTTATCGAACTGTAAGGGGTTGCTTACCGAATACTTCATCCCGGAAATCTTGAACGGATTTGCCTTGGATTCCTCACGGACTTCCTTATGACTGGATTCTTCTACTTCCACAGTAACTCCTGCGGGTTGGGCTGCTTCTTCGTTTCCTCCGAAAACAACTGCCTCGGCTGCTTCACCGGAAGTGTTGCGTACCACAACGGTTAGGGTACGGTCATTAGGGTCTATCTTTCCGATGGAAGTACGGGTGTAATCATCATAAAGGTCTTCTTCATAGTCATCGATATACTCGTCTTCGTATTCTTCATCATAAGCGTCTTCGTTTCCTTCAAATCCGGTATCGAAGTCGTCTTCATAGTCATCATCATACCCGTCGTAGATGTCCATTTCGCCATCGTAATCATCGTAACGATCTTCTGCATCGTCCTGATAGCGCATTAATTCATCATTGTAATTCATAATTCTTTAGGTTTTGTTGCGCTCCTTAGCGCAATGTTTGACTTGTGCCGGCTCCCTGTTTTATATTCCGTAACTATGGCATCACTGATGCCCCTCTCTAAAGGGTTAGGATTTTTTTGTGGTTGGGGATGGGGTGGCTGCCAGCTTTTTTGCTTTTCTCTTGTCCAGCATAGGGCGTACGTAAAATGCTCCTACTGCCGTGAATGCAATTGCAGATACCAGGATTACTGCCCCAATTGCCTGGTAGTTTAATTCTTTTGAATTTGCCATTTCTCTAGTATATTATGGTGAATATTTGGCTCGGTATCTAAACCTTTGATGGCTAAATTCAGTAACTAAAATGGGAATTACACGTACCTTTTATGTTCCGTGTGACGTATAAAGTAATCGAGTTAGGTATTGACAGGAAATCCCAAAGGAGAAAGCGGTACGAAATTTCTCGGTATATATTTAGCTAATCTGTGAAAGTAATCGTCTTACAACTATTCTGGAATATTTCTAAGTCGAGAAGAAGAGTTTTAATTGAGACGCACTTGGTTTTATAGAAAGTATTGCATACCCTTTATCATTTTAAGACCTCTTTTTGAATGATTTAAAGTAAAGCAATTTAGTGGAGTAGGCAGTTAACGAAATAATTTCTGACTTAAATGGGAATGAAGTTAATTAACAGCTATTTGTGGGTTATAATGATAAATGGATAGCTTGTACAATAGTAAATTTTTCTTAATTATAAAGGAAATACACTCTTAAACAAAAAACTAAATCTTGTTAATAACCATCTTTCTTCTTATTCCAGTATTCATTTATGACATCTCGAATATGTCTAGGTTCTTGCCATAATGGAGTTTCTCTTGAATTTATAATAGTATCTACTGGTTTTAACGATATATTAATCAGACAGTCAGATCTTTCCCAAATGGCACAAACGTATTTCACGTTTGCCTTAACCAAAAAATCCCTTTCGAAGGTTTGAATACTTTGATAAAGTGGAATAACTTGATTTTCCTTTTTAAAGGCATTTTCACTTACTTTAAAATTAAGAACATTAGGCTCTTCCTTCGATTTAGGAGTAGCGTGTTTCATTGCTGAGTCATCGGCTAATTTAATATCGGCTAAAAGACTTTCAGGATAAAGTACTCTAACCAGAAAGTTCCCATTCCTTATTACATATATAACATCCATATTCTCTAATGCTGAGAGTTCACTCCACGTAATTTGATACTCATTTCGCATTATAAATCCATAAATGGTTCGACCATTTCCTTCAAATTGACAGATTTTACGAAGAAAATATCTTTCTTTAACCCCTAATCCAGCTAAAACTTCCCTATCGTAATTGTTTAAAGATTTTTGAATACCATCTATTCGAAGACGTTCTGTTTCCTTTTCCTCCTCGATACGCTTTAAACGTTTCAATTCCATTTTAAACTCACATCCTTCACAACAATAATTGGACGTATTCATTAATTTTAAAAACCTTGTTTGACTAAATGCATTTTCATTGAAATAATCGTCACATTGGATACATTTCAAAACGATAACCATAGTAGAGTTATCGCGAACTACCTTTGTGACTTCTTCTATGGTCATTCCTAGTTTTTCAGCCAGGTCTGATCGTTTATTCACGAAAACTCCATCAACAAACTTCCAATACTTCTTTAATAGCTTTAAAATTTCCTTTGAGACATCTTCTTTAATAACTAAATTGTAATAATTCATATATCCTATAATTATTGCTTAGTAATAAAAACACATACAATTTAGTCAAAATGATTTTCGTAGATTATAATGAGTAAAATCTAGTTAATAACCTAAAGCGACATTCATATTGGATATAACCTTATCTCAGGCAAAAATCGACGAAGTTGGCTAATATCATTATTTTAAGTAGAAATATCAATGATACCAAAAAGACTGAAAATAACCTTACTATCTAAAAATCTTTAACTACCGAATTCAGATTTAGAATTACAAGTGCTAATTTAATCTTTTATTGAATCAATTTTACTCTTCTATAGCTTTGACAGTATCAAGCTTCCAATAAATGATACTCTTTCCTTTATCCAGATCAATTTTTTCGTAGAATTGAACGTGTTGATTATTGATACAAACAGATCGAGTATCATAAATATTGTCCGGTATTTCATCTATAACCTTGATCAGGTACTCCTGACTTCTTCCTGTAATCCTGTGATATTCTAATAAAGTTTCTTCTATACTCATTTTGTTATTCCCAAAATTTTAATTCCGATATATCCCGCAAGAATTTTAATCTTCGTAAAATAAATCCTTTCGATTCTTACAGGGAATAGTAGATTTAATGCGCTCAAGATACTCAAATTAAATAATAGGTATAGAAAATATCCTTTCTATGAATATGGAGTTCTAAGTCAGCACTATTATTCGGGAATAATCCCAAGTAAAAAAAAATTAGATGAGTACTATTTAAAGAATGGAGAGATCATATTTTAGTATTGATTCTTTTTCAATTTTATAGACAATACTGAACAGGTCCTAAAACTTATCAAGGTCTTCATTACTAGACATCTTAGGTTATAAATTTGATGAAAATTTTTTTGATAAAGAAAAATTAAAAATTAAGAGTAGGGTTGGGCTTCTGCTTTAGGCTATAAGAATAGAATGGGTAGAAGTCTAAACCTTAAATAATACAACTAAACACCACAAACACCCTCACATTCTTCGATCAATTCCGGAAACATATCCAGCTGTTTAGAAGCCAACGCTTTTCCTTTGATTAGATCAACTATCACCTCTTTTATCGGTCTACAGGTACGATGCAGATAACATTCATCATTGATCCCCGGATAATTGCGAATCGTTTCATCCAAAGTAATTGCAGCTTCAAAACTATCCGGTTCATTTTCATAAATCCAAAGCCAATACCTATCCGAATGGTAAGGACACACTACACAACTGGAACGTACCGGTACGGGAAGCTGGTACGCTCTAAAGTTTGTAATACAATCAATTCTTCTAAGTCTCTTTTCAATCAATGGAAACCGATGGGTAATCCACTTGACATTGGCTTGTTTCATCCGTTGCATTTCATCATAGCTAATTCCTAACCATAAAGAAACCCTTTTGGCTTTAGGAAGTACTTTGCGGATATGTCTTCTCACAGGTCGTATTTTATAATCTCCCGTACATTGTCTCCGTATAATACCCTTTTTACCTGTCACCCGGTTTTTCGTATAGTAGGGTATTCCTTCAGAACTTTTACTCTCACCTGTTACATATGCTAGCGCATCTTTAAAAATGTTTCCTGTAGAGACCACATCAATAGTAAAATGAAACTCTTCCTGCACAAATCTTTGTAACCACTCCAGATATTTGTACACCCCCTTGGGTTCATTACCTGTATCTGAGAATATAGCGTGGGAGGGAATGACATCAAATTCACCCCTCAACCCACGCAAAAGCAAATCCGTAGACTGTGTACCTGCTCCCAATGAAATAATATGATGTTCCACAAGCTAAGTTTGATTTAAAATAGATTATTCAATTTCCTGAGTCCCGGGATCGTGATATAAGGTGTAGTCACATATCATTTTGATAATGGCTGCATTACGATCTTTATATTTCAGTTTACCTTTGAAATCCCGCTCCTGCATTAACATCCGTACTTTCTTTCCTTCTTCCTGATCAATGTAGCGTTTACAAGCCCGGATAAAAGCAGCCTTGCTACATCCCATAATTTTGCGTTGTCGCATATTGACATACACAAAGAAACTTTTTTGCTTTTTGTACTCCTGCTCGGCAATAGTACCCTCTACAAAAGCTCTGGTGCATAAATCGTATTGTTCATCCACGATAAGCTGTGCTATACGTACCATCTGATATTTAGGAATACGATCGCGGTAACGGGTAACATCATCCACCTGATGATGCAAGCGCAGCCATGTACAATTCTGCCACTCGGAAGTACTAATTTTCGCAATGGATTGATGTGTAAGGAGCACGTCTATTCCTTTATGTCTTACTGTACATAAAGCGCCAATCATAGACTGCCCTTTAGCTCCTGCCATATAATGATCTATATCGTCCAGTACGATCATCCCGTTTCGATAGTGTTTCAGGATTTTATCCACTACTTCCTTTTTATCATTATCATCCATTGGAGATCCGTCCGGCTTAAACGGACGAATCCTGCGACACGCAATGGCAGTAAGCGCTTTGAGATAATTTGGGTTTACGGTCTGAAATTCCGGATAATCATCATCATTGGTATCAAATGCCAATACCTTTCTTCCCTTTTTTCCTGTAGCAGGATTATCCTTCAGGTACTTTAGAATTTCAAGTTTGTTCCTGTAGGTCTTTCCGACTCCTGTTTCTCCACATACAACTACAATCACATTTTGCCGTTCGAGATCTTCCTTTCTGTACGCTATGGGTTTACGACCACGGGTAGCTTTATTCTTTGATTTTCCCATGGACTACTGTTTTTCCGATTGCTCATCTGCTACTTCTACCACACTTTCCATCTCTATGGGTTGTTCATCATACAAGGAGCTATCCGGCTCATCTTCATCATCTACTGTATGTTGTGCAGGAGGGTGATGTTCAGGTTTACCATTAATTTCTTCGTATGCAGCATCCAAAATCTCTTCCTGGGAAGCAGTATCTTTCAAATCCTGATCGGAGTACCCTTTTTCCTCACGGACAATATCCAGTATCCGTTCTACCAAAGCTTCGTTTTCGGCGCGCACTTCCATAACGGTCTGTGCTTTTTTAAGCACAATTGACAAAGCTGCACCCATCAACTGCTGCTCGGGAGTCAGGTGTTTTGCTTTTTTCTTGAGTACCTGAACTAAGGGAGGCTTTAATAATGCTTTATCTTCCTTATCCAGTTTGATCCGGTTGACATTTTTTTCATTCTGGGTGTCGATAAGTTCATTGATCTCGTCATACTCATAGAACTCTTTATGCTTTTTGATCTTAACTACATACCCTCCGCCTACAGCCAGTACATTATTGGCCATTCCCAGGATGGTATCCGCTGCCTGCTTTGCCGTAGCGGTGGGCAATTCAAAGTCGGACTCCGACTGCGACTCAGACGCTGAGTCCGAATTAAAATTTTTATCTGCGGCATTGCCACCATTGCTACCAATTTCCTGTTCGGGAGCATCGGTGGGAGAGGTATCCGGGATTGGTGCAAAGGATTCTGGTCTTCCTTCAGAAACCACTCCTTCGCCTTCAGCATGGTCAGAGCGTTTTCTCTCACCGCCTTTCCAGATATTCCAATCATTATTAGAGGACTTGGTATCTGCGATATCTTTTTCAATGACCGCTTGATTTAATGGACTATATTGTTCTGATTGTATGGCTTCAAATTGTATCTGATCCGGGTTTTCTGTCAATACATTGACCACTTCTTTTTCAATGTCTTTCATCTTGTACTAGTTTATTTTTGCTAAAAATTGAATGACGTTTCGCTCCAAAAGGTGATAAGTGCTCATAAAACTTTTATGGAATTGAGGAATAGACAGTACATCTTTGCACTTATTATGATGGTGGATGACCGCACGTTTTGACTGCCCGAATCGTTTACCAATCTGACTATAACTTAAATCTGTATATGTTTTGATAAGATGATACGTGGTCATCCGGGCATCCAGACATTCTTTGGTATTCTCGTGGTCTGTCACCGATACTTCACAACCAAATAGTCTTCTGCTTTCCGTTGTAATAAAAGTTACCAATAGCTGTACTTTCTGTTTTTCATTTTTAACAGACCGGGGTTCCCCTGAGAGATGATGTACAATGGTAATTGCTTTGGTCATACCGAACTTTGTAATGAGCTTATCTATCTCTCGCTGTAACTCCGAATAACTATGTTCCTTTTTCTTTTGTTCCATGATCCGATCTATTTATGCAGGTTGAACAATCCTTTTACTTCTTCTCAGCAGGTGTTCGGGTATCCTGCTCTTCGGTTCCAGAGATTCGGCAATAGGTAACAGGTAATAGAGATGTTGATGCTCCCGGATTCGGACTAATTTTAGTCTTCCTAAAATGGTCGTATTCCAATCCAAAGAAGCTTCTAATCCCATTGCTCTTAGTTCTGATAGGGAAATCCCCTTAGTCCATCTCAGTTTTTTTAAGGTTATAAGAATCTCTTTGTCATCGGTTGCCCTGGCTTTCACTTTGTGGATGAAATAAGTACGTATAGCTTGCAAAATTTCTTCATCTGCTTTTATGAGTGCGTTAAAATCATCTTTATTCGATTCTTCCCTGGCAGTGTTTGCATGGAAAAGGGTTAACTGGTCTTCAAAATTTTTGATCTTCTCTTTAATGCTATGATGTAGGAAGTAGGGACTTATCTTATTATCCTGTAAAAAATTCCTGAATGTTATGTGTTCATATTTCATAATACTGTTCGTTTTTTGATGATGATGGATGTTGTGATATCTTATGATAATGGATGATTACTCCTGCACTATAATATCATAGTAGTAATAGAACCAATTGGTTTTTCTTTTGATCAGGTACGGACCAATAGGGGTATTGACACCTAATTTGGCTTTGATACCCATTTCTTTCAGTTCGTCTTTGGTCAGATTTTTCGTTCGACCCATATCCACTAATTCCTTGAGGATTACTTCATCGGTACGGATGTTCTCTTTCACCTTTTTCTTAAGGGATTGCTTTACCAATGGGGATTTCATTAATTCTTCCCATCGGTCATTATTTTCCAGCTGATCTTCGTATTCTTCCTCGATATCCCCTAGGATTTCATAGTCGAGCTGCTCCAGTTGTTCCAATAACTCCTGACGATCAGCAGCCTGAATGCTGTCCAGTAATTCATAAAGCTTCCAGAAAAGACTGATCTTTTCTACAAGCGGTCTGGGAAAGTCCTTTTTATCCAGTGTATTCTTTTCCAGAAATGCTTTGAACATTACTTTTTTCATAATTTCGTTTTTTGATGAATGTTATGTTTAGTGTTTATGTGGTAACCGGAATGGCACCTGATTTTCCCTCCAAAGATTTTTCTATCTGATAGGAAATAAGTGCCGTAAGCGCCGATGTGGCTAATACGACACCCATATTTTTAGCCAGCTCCTTGCCTTTAGGTACGCCAAACTTGAACTTTTCCCTATTGGCGTTGGTTCCCAGATTATAGTATATCAAGGCTTCAGCAAAGCCTATGGCCAATCCGACCCCTGTGATGATGATCACTGTTTTATCTACTTTCATATATATTTCTTTTAGTGGTGTTACGCTTCCAGTTTTTCTTCTATTTTTTCATACTTCTCCTTGATCTCATTCTGATCCCGCTTGACACTTCTAAGCGAGGTCATTTTAAAGTTGTTCAAAAGATC
Source organism: Aquimarina sp. (assembly GCA_002697475.1). Lineage (GTDB taxonomy): Bacteria > Bacteroidota > Bacteroidia > Flavobacteriales > Flavobacteriaceae > Aquimarina. The sequence goes on from NZVW01000178.1 coordinate 25,631, forward strand.
CCGATGGGTTTTCATCAATATTTTTTTGGTCACACGCTGTGTTTCCAGATCGTCCTTTAGTTTTGGCGGAATAAGGTTTGCCAATCCCAGAATATGTTTTTTAATACGCTCATATCGCGTTGGAGGCGGTTTTTGCGGAAGTAATTTTCTGCGCTCTGCCCGAAATGCTTTTAATTCCCGATCACATCTTTGTAGGCTTTCGCTCATTTCCAGAGCATCTGCTTTTGTGGTTTTCGGGGTTTCTTTTTTTACCTTTTTTTTGACTTTTGTTTTTTTGCGTTTCGGTTTTGGCTTTTGTTCCTCCGGATCGGCGCAGGGGCTTTCCTGTGGCTTCACATCCAGTGCATCTGGAGAAGTAACTTTGACCAGTTCATAGATGGTATCTATACTGGACTGCAGTTCTTTTTCAAAGAAAGCTTTATCTTCTGCCTTCCCATGTTCTGAAATGATGTTTTTGACCTGTTTTTGTAATTCCGGATCCTGAATTTTCTGCTGATCCAGTTGTAATACATCCTTAATTGTTGCCATATCTATATGTTTAAATGGTTATGCACTGTTACGTTTTAATTTGAGCCTGAGCGCCAGTAATGCCAGTTCGGTTTCCTTTTTTACTTTCAGTATGCGAATCTGCTCATTGGTGAGGCGCTCCTTATCTTTTTTCTTTTCCGGAGTAGGTTCAACTCCAAATTCCTCCCAGCTCTCAAAGTCCTTTTCGTTTGTGATGAGATGTTCGGTTTCCTCTTCGCGATGGATCCCAAAAACCTCCTGATTATCCTTAAACCGCTTTCTTGCTTCCTCAAGGGAGATCATATTCCAGGTGAACCCCTCAATGGTCGTATAGGGTGCGCCTGCTTCCCCATCTTTGGAAGATGTGCGATGCACTACGTCATATAGCAAAGCATCTGCTTTTTCTGCCTGCGCATTGGGTACTGTAAAATCTTTGGATTCTTTTTTAATAAGTTGGTGCGCTTCCAGAAGGTTCAGTTCACTTCCGATATACTGCACAATCTCTGCCTGATTCCTGATTTCAATCTGGTTCAGTTCTTCCGGGGTGATGTCTTTTGTTTTATACATGCGTTCTTAATTTATGGTCCATAGCACATTCCTGCAGGTACAGTGTTTTTAGACCGTTAAAAAAAGCGTTAGCTTCTTCCTGATCGGAGTAATGAATGGAGCAATGTTGTGGTGTTCCGTCCATTTCAAAACACTCATAGCGGTAACATTGTTCAGGGCGGTCAATATCGCTGATATCAATAGTGGTCCATCGTAGAATAAGGGTATTGGGATGGGCTGCTGATACCATAATTCTAAAATCCCGGCAATGTGCTTTACATGCCTGATCAATATGAACAGCCCTGTTCATTATGGAGGTGATTACTTTCTTGGTCACACCTAATTGCTTTTCTACTGTTGCGTTTTCTGTTTTCATCTGTTCTTTAATTTTTGGGTATACATCGTTATGATTTTTATGACTTCGTCAACGGCGGCATCCATACTATAACTTTGTTCAAATACAACACCTCCTAACCCAAGAGCGTTTACAAAATCCTTACCTACATCCGGCTTTGCACTTCCTAAACCCGGTGGTATGGTGAGTCCAAAATAATTGCTCAGAGCGATCAGCGCTTTAAAACCACGATACCGGAAATACCTCGGATCACTGCTGAGCAATAGCAACTGATTTTTATCGAGGGGATCTCCAAACTGTTTTAAGCGTACAACACCCATAGGATAAGACCCTTTGAAAAAGGTTTCAAACAGTACATTTACTTCTACTGCAATACCCCGTAACTCCATAAACTCCACCAGTTCTGCACATGCCAGACCGATATACAGCAATTGATCTCCCTGAATATTGGCATTTGCCCCGGCGGTGATATACAATTGAAGCGAGGGTAAGGAAGCAGCACTATCTTTGATATGGGCAAATACATTTTTGATCATCGTGGTCTTGTTATCCCTGTCCAGTTCAATCTGCATTTGGCTGATATTCTTATGCATATCCGTATGTGACAACGTGGGTTGCATCCTATACAGCCCCATAGCCGCTCTGTCAAAAGAAAATACCCCCAATCCCTTATCGTTATATTCCAATTTGGGTTTCGGGAAGGTTTGGTCTTCTACCATTACGATATAGCGTTCCAATAGCGTGCTGAGCTTAGGTCTGATCTTCTCCATAAGGGGCATCCCTAAAAAATGATCATGATATATGATCTCATCCATAGAACTTACCACAGGTGTACCGTACCATTCACTATTCTGATGTACCGCTGATATAGTGCGTTGATGTACACTTTGAAAAATTTTGGAATTCTCAGGGGTTAGATGTCGGATTTGATGATCGACAAAACCATGGAAGTCCGTAACACTGTCAAAGCGGACATAATGTGCCGTTCCATTTTGTAAAGGAGTGGTATGTATCAAGGGAGTGCTCATAAGGTCAACAAACCGTTTCGTCTTTTGTACTCGTGAATAAATACCTGCTTCATTTCTGCCCCTTTATAGCGGTTCAGAAATTCCTCCAGATTGACCTCTCTTCTGATATGGGCTGCCTTCTCGCGGTTCATTACTAAAAAGTAACTCTCCAGGCAGTCTTTTAGGGTTTTTCCATTTCGTACAGGTTTACTTATTTTTTTTGAGGTGTTCGTCACCCCTGTCTGGCGTAACATTTCCTGAATGTAGATCCGTTGAAAATTAAGCATGGTGCGAAGGGTCATAATATCCTCCATATCACCGGCGGTATTGTCTTTTCCTTCATATTTGAGTATGGAACTGCGAATAGCGATACAGATATCCACCAGCGGAGGATACACCAGAGAGCGTTCCAGTTTTTCATTGAACCCGATCTCATAAATGCTTCCGCTAAACCGATCCAATAAGGAGCTGTCCTGTCTGTTGTTTCCTACATAGGTGCTACTGACCGCTTTTCCGGTGACATTTCCGGTGGCAATACATCCGAAATCGGGATGCTTAACTACAGGTTCATTTAATCCGTTAAAAATGATAGCTCCTTCTTTAGCACTTTTAGCTAAAGGGTCATTAAGCAGCCCTGCGGTATTGGGATCGAGTTTGGGCATTTCATCAATGATCAGGATTTTACCATCCCGCCAGGCTTCAATCAATCCGCCCTCTTTATAGCCATACATCGTCTGTCCTCCCTTAATATCGATAGGAGAAGTATACTGGTTACAGCTGATGATGATAAATGGCAATTCCTTTTTATCATTCTCCCTGCGTCCAAAATGGGCATAGGCAACTTTTTCCCCGAGGGTGGTTTTTCCGGTTCCGGCTATACCTTTCAGAAACACGTTGTTTCCAACGCTCAAATCATCTAGAATCTTCATAAAGTTGGGGATCTGATCTATTTCAGGGATATCTAAGGTTTGTGGGTATGTTCTCATTACATTTTACGGTTTACTTGTGATTATCGTGATCAGGAAGCCTGGTGCTCATAAGCCAATTGGAGCTTGTCCAATAGAATAGCCATAGGTTCTATGACCCCAATGGTGTCCTCATAGATGGCTTTACCTAGTTGCTGGGCAGTATAGCGTCCAAATACAAATTCTGTATTTCCGTCCTCGTGGGGATGGTTGGTCATAAAATAGCCCAACTGATCTATCGCTTTATAGACAGGCAGCTGTCGGGCCTCACGGATCACCTCTTTGAAATCTTTGGCGATGGGTGTGCCTTTGATCGCCTGTTGCCATTGCTGATAGGGAACGGCTATGTTTTTAAAGATGGGAATTAGGGAATAGTTGTATTTTTCCTTATCCTTTAGTACCCGATCATATTCCACAACGCCATAGGGATACTGCGAATTGGGCTCTTCATATCCGGTAAACCCAAATTGCGGGTTGCTGCCGTTGCCATACGGTCTTCCCAGCTCGTATCGGTATCGTGTAGTACCAATGGCTGTTCTTTCATCCCAGTCGGCTTCATTTTCAATTTCCCAATCTTCAAGCTCTTTTGCCTGTCCCTGTATTTTTAATCCGAACTCATCGAGTTTCTTTAAAAAAGGGGGTAGATTTTCTTCTGATAGTACTCCTGTCATATCCCCGGCATTCTGAATAAATTCAGGTAATTCTTCAGCGGTTTGCCCTTCCTGACGCATGATAAGTTTACGCAGCGTAGGATCAAGAGGAAGTTTGTAGTGCTGCTTTTTCTGAATATACACTTCAAAGTAGTGTTTGCCTACCCGCTTGAATTTGATACCATACTGATGATCTTCAAGTACTGCATCAACCTCTAATGCTATAATAGCCTGTAAACCTTCAGAGATAGGAAGCAGCGCATAATGCTCTTTATCCTTACCGTAATCCCTCGACATCAGAATGCCGTTTTTGATAGTTCCGGCTTTGGTATTGTACTTGATCAGCTTGTTATGGGCTCCTATCTCATCAGAAACCGCCAGAATATTTTCAGTAAGGATATAACGTTTCTCTCGTTTGGAAGAAGCTTTTTTGATCAGGTCATTCCAGTTCGCGGTCACTGCTGCACGCTCTTCTTCCGTTAATTCCCGGCTCTCAGCATAGATACTGGCAAGATAATCACTCCCGTTTTTCAAGTCATAGGTGATGGATTTACGACCATCGACAACTGCAAAATTAAAGGAGATGTTGGCCAGGGTATAGGGGTTGCTGTTACCTTTTCCTATGCGCACTCCCATAAAGATTCCGAAGGAAGCTTCCCGCGTAGATCCGATAAAAGGAACTTTCACCACTTCACCAACCATCCAATACCCTATATATCTTACGATTCTTTTTTGAACAGCTAACAATTCCTGCTCATAAGTAGCCAGGGCATTTCTTTTTTCATCGATGCGGCTTTGTTGTCGTTCCCGAAGCTTTATAATCTTCGCATTGGCTTCTTCATCCTTTCCGCTACCTTCCTTGGGCATATCTGCGAGTTCCTGCTCCATAGTTGCAATCACTTCCATTCGTTTAGCTTTTCGTGTAGCGATCAATGTTGGATATTCTGCTTCCAGTTCCAGTAAGAGTACATCTTTTGCCCGTTGCGGGGTAATACCTTCTAATTGTTTGGCAATACGCTGATCTACTTCTCCCTTGGTAAATGGACGTTGTAGGTTATTGACAATGGTATGTTCACGAACAGTATCCTTACCGAAAGGGGTATGCCCTCCGTTACCACGGTATTGCAAAAAGCGTTTTTTTACTTCTGCATCCAGTGGTAAAAACTCGGTTTCCAGATCATATGTACCTTGTTGCTTTTCTATGGTGATCTGATGATTGTAGCGTTGTACAAGATCATTAAACAGTACATCCTGTTCTTCTACAAATAATAAGCCCGCGCGCCCTGTGACCTGACGTATGGCGCCAACTTTACTTTTGGCCCGTTCGAGTGTACCATTGGCCTTTCTGGTATAGGTCGGGTTTCCCAGTTTTTCAGCCATATCCTTATTTTCCTCAACCCATTGCCAGGCAACTTCATCCCCATACTTATTAAAGAGATCAGGACTTTGAAAGGTGGTATCACTGGTCTTCTGTGATCCTGTAGTATTGGCATCCAGTGATTTGAGTTTTCCTTTCAGCATGGTCATCAAACGGACTTCCATAGGAATATCACTGGCGATATAACGGTATCCGGGTAATACTACCTGTCCGGTTCTGTTGATACGTCCGATTTTTTGGATTTCAATGTTGATATCGAGTTCAAACTGGTGGCTGATCATCATCCGCTGGCGTTGATCCTTAAAATCTTTGGAAGCGTGGGCAGAAGCCCCGGTACTTCCGCTTTGATTGATGAGCAATACATCATAATCCCCTTGATTAAACAGTCGAAAGGCTTTTTCAGTATCACTTCTAAAGGAACTCACCACTGCTTCATCTCCCTCAAAATAGAGTTTCTGGTTTCTCCCGGTCACTTCAGCTACTTTAAAATGTAATCCTTGATGCCCGCCAAGTCCCTTGGGCTTTTGTTCCTTTTCTATGAGGTGGATCAACTGGTCAATAGGACTGACCGTCAGTCCTGAACTTTCAGAGAGCATTTCCTTTTTGATGCGATGATATTCGTCAATTCCACTTTGAGGCAGGGAACTGAGTGGTACACGTTCCTTGCTTTTCTTGCCGGAGATATCCGTATAGTTATACCCAAATACACTATCCAGTCCCTTGACCAGGGTTTTGCTAAAATCCAGTTCTTCCATGGCCACCACATCACCCGTAGCCAGTTTCATATCTTTAAGAAACGTACCCATGGTAGATTTAAAGGCAATGACCACTTTTTTATCCTCCCGTAACAATTCCAGGGTATGTTTAGCCACTTCTTCAACTTTCAGGGCAAATAATAGCTGGTCTACAATATTAAATACCCTGGAAAAGTATGGAGCTTGCTTTACTCCAAGCCCTTTGGGTTTTTGCTTGATGGATTCATCTACTTTTTTAGCTTCTTCATGAATGTCCCTGAGCCTGTCATTGATGTATTCCTGCTCAAATTGTACGACATCATTCATCAGGGTAATGATGCGGTTGACACGTTCACGGTTCAGGCTTCGTGCAGGCTCCTGATCCAGAATGACATATTCGATTTCAATACCTTCATTAGAGCGTTGACGTCTGATCAGCTGTCCGCTTTCCGAAAGATTGGAGGCGACAATCTCCTGTAGGGCTAAGCCTCCTTTGGTCATGGCAATAACCAGATTTTCATCACTTAATCCGGTTTCCAGTATCGCCGTCTTTTTACCGTAAAAAGGCATGACCTCGGGATATTTGGCAAAAGTGGCACTTAAAAAACAGCAGGCTCTGGTGGCAGGCAATACCTCACGCATCCAATGTCCGATTTTGGAATCGTATCCCCCCGCCATATGGGATTCATCAAGGATGAATACCACCTCTTTACGGGTATGGCTTCCCTCTACACCCTGTGCACACAACTGTTGTAACCAACTTCGCTTGAAAGGGTGGGCGCTTTGAATTTGAGAATAGGTGGTAAAGATGACATTATATTCCCCAGGCAGGTAATCGAAACTATGGGTAAGGGTTACCTCCGGTACAGTTTCAGGGTCGGGTAAGGGAATCCCTGATTGTTTATGCCACTGGATAGATTCGGGACTTTCAGTGGGATAGGTATGCTGTTCGGTGATGAGTTCCATCTGTGCTTTGGGCGATAATGGGCTGAACATCACACTACCATCCTCATCTTTAACGGCTGCCTGATCTGTATTCAAAATAAAAGGCTTGATATCTTCAAAACCAATGGCTTTCAAATCCCTGTAGATATCACTGAACAGGTTCGCGGAGCGCGTGAAAAAGACGGGTAACAATCCGTTCATAATGGCATGGCGTAGTACTGCTGCTGCCTGTCTGCCTTTTCCAATCCCTGTCTGATCTGCTATGATAATGCCCTGTCGGCGCTCAAACTGTTTTAAATACAAGGCTATTCCATCTACTTGCTCTGCAGAAAAGGCTTTCCATAAGGTTGCCGTGGAAATGTATTTTAACGCATTGCGTACGTAATTATCAATATTCCCCTTTTCCTTGACAATCCGGTTTAACGATTTCTGTACCTCAAATGCCATGTTTTTAGGGATCAGGGTATGCATCCTGTAGGTAGCACCGGATTTCGGGATATAGGGAACCAGTGCACTCTGGGAAGCTGCCATCCTGGCAACTTCACTGGCTTCCTGCGTAAATTCCTCTTGCTGTGTTATCAGTTCTAAGTTTTCTTCCATACTCGTTCCGTGTTTGGTTTCCGCCCTACCTGGTCTGGTGGAGCAATGCTTCTAAATAGGATCTTAGGGTAGTTTCAGCATACAATTGTGTAGCTTCTTCTTTCGACAGGCCTCCGTACATCCTGGACATTTCAGGTAGCGAGGTATCTATGGCATCCCAGCTTTCCTGTAGGGACCATAGTGCCTGATGCATCCTGTCGGTCTGGAATAAAAAGGCAGCCATCTCATTGATCATTTCTCCTCCCATGTATACGATCTCCAGATATTCCTCTATGAGCATTACAGGGTTTTCGCCTTCGGCAATCGCACGTTCTATGAGTTCGTGTATCTGGATATAGATTCCTGCTTCGTGATCATTGTAGCCTTCAAAAGGCACGGGATTACTAACCATATACAATACGGCATCCTCCCTTGTTTTCATCAATTGATTGTTATAAAATATCATCGGTCTCGATTTTAAGTTTTTCAATAAGTAGTGCTAAAGGGGTTTTAATACTGGATTTTATCCGCTCCCATAAGGCTTCAAAAGTGTCTACCACTACATCCAGGCTACCCGCCTGTTTACGGGTCGGTGCTATGGATGTATTCGAGGGGTTGTGCTTTCTTCCGCTGATAAGCACAAGCATTGTTTTCGGAGTAGCACCTTGTTTGTTGTACAGGGTAAATCCATTTAAATTGATCACATCATCCACACGATAATGCATGTACAGCCAATTGAAAAAGGGGCGGGCTTTGGCAATAAACCCCTGATCATCAAAATAGAGATGTCCCATTAAAATCAGGGCTGCCTTGCCGCTATCCTTTAGCGTATGCAACGCCAATCCGGACATCACATGCTCCAGACGCAATCGGTTTTTATCCAACCTTCTATACTTGTTAAAGTATTTTCGTACGATTCGTTTTTTATCAAAGTCATCGGCATCCCAGGTAGCAAAGGGTGGATTGGTAACCATCACATCAAAGGATTGGGTCAGGTCTTCCGGAAAGGGTTCAGCAGCATTGAAATGGGTAATGGTATGAAACCCCTGCTTTTCCAGTGAACTTCTTCGGTTTTTATCAATTTCGTTGACGTGAGTTTTCGCGGGATCTGCTCCCAAGACCAACAAACCATTTCCGGCACTGGGTTCAAAAATCCGTTGCGCACCAACCATCCCGGTATATTCGGCGATCATCGCTCCAATAGGACAGGGGGTCGAATATTGCTTGTAGAGTTCTTTACTGCTATCGGAATAGTCGTAACTCGGCTGTACCTCATTCCAGTAGCGGATCATAGCCTTTAACCGATTTTCAAAGGCAACGGGTTCCTGATAGTAAAATTTATACCACAGTAGCCAACTGAGTTCCACAGCTTCCCAAAGCATTCCTAAATTGGGGACATTAGCGAGGTCTTTGATCTCTTCTACTTTTTTCCGACTCAGACGTCTTGCCTGCATGTAGTGATCGTGCATGATAGCAATCACCTTATCCATATAATCGGGATCACCATCCCCGTTTGAATTTTCCTTTTCTTTAGGGAAATAGTTATCGATCAGGATTCGGACAGTCTTTCCGATGGGCATATCTGGACTGGTTTCAAGCAGCGTACCTTTAAAGAGTGATTTCATCATATAGTTCCGAAACCCGGACAGCTTGTCTTCTGACAAGGTATGACCTTGTGTTTGTACTCTTTCCAGGATCGCTCCAAAAAGCTCCTGCCTGAATACCTGATCTTCCTCTTCCACTAATGTGGTCAGGTCTTCTGCTTCCCTTTCCAAAGCAGCAATACGTTCCAAACGGTGCATCTTACTCTGTTTGCTTTGCACGTCTTCTTTCCCGTCCAATGCTGTAACCTCTTTTTCCAGAATGGCAATCCATTGCTGAAACTCCTTTTCAAGTTTTGTATCCAGCTTTAGCTGGTTGTATCCCTGGCGTACGGCTAGTTCACTGAGGGCTATGTTTTTGGTAAACGCCTGTTTTCCGGTATAGGCAACCGTAAAGCCCTGCGCTTTGAACTGCCTGCGGATACGTTCGGATTCTTCCGGAGCAATAGCTTGTAGAATGGAGGTAGCGCTAACTTCTGTTGCTGACTTTACTTCAATAGCCATAGGCTTCTTATCGGCATTGGGAATCGTTGCAGATAATTTCTCAGAACTGACCTCTAAGGCCTGTGTTGGTGATCCGTTTTGAACGGCTTTGAAGGGTAGGTTGGGTTTGTCATCCTTCGTTTGCCCTTTTGGTGTATCCTTTACCTTTTCAGGGGCGATATTGTTTCGATTGCTTTTCGCACGTGTAGGGGTTTGCTTTTTTGTTTTAGGTGCGTTTTTCTTTTCTGATCCCTTTTCATTTTCTCTCGTTACGTCTTCCTTTTCCTTTGCTTCTTGTTCTATGACAACCCCAAACTCCTTTGCAAAGGTTACTGTGGCGTGAAGCGCCTTTTCTAATGCCCGGTTTTTCTTGTCCTGATCGGAAATGATATAATCCCTGGTGGCAAGCTGCGATTTAATTCTGGAAATAACTTGACGAAAAGCGATTTGTAAAGCTTCTTTTTTGGTGGAGTAGCTTTCACCTGTTTGGCTTACCGGAGAAGAAGTACTGCTATGATCCCCAAAGTTTTTAAGGATACTTGTGCCAAAACGGTACTGGTCGTTTTCATCTTTGACCACAGCAATCGTTACCTCATAATTCACCTGCTTTGGAATAGGAACTTCCAGTTGTTCATAGCGATCTCCGGAATTCTCTTGCGTATATACACCCCTGCTGTTGGTCAGAGATTGAATAGTAGTTTCCGATTTGGATAATGGCGAGATTTCTTTTGTAGGTGTCTTAACCACTTCCTCCTGTGTAGGAATCACCAGGTTTGCTGCCAGTAAATCCCTGGCTTTCTTTTTTTGCATCCGGGGTGCTGCTTCCACGGATACGAACCGGTCTTTATACACTCGCACTCCGTATTGCTGTGCTATCGCTTCGGCTATTCTTTTATACTGATCAAAAACTACAAAGTTCTTCTTGCCAACCGATTTTCCTTTTCTGTAGGATATCGTTACGTAACTGAATTTGTTGTGAATGATATTGGATTCGTGAGGGATATGAGAAGGGCGCACCATAATATCCCTATAGTCAAGATCTTTTTCCAAAACCTCTTTAAGGTCATTGGCAAAGAAATTATAGGCATCGTGATGAGGAGCGAAATACAATCTGGGTTTTTTAGGATGATACCTGTACCCTAATCGCTCCAGATAGTTGGAAAGGTCTTCATCCGGAGTTTTTACGAAATGTAATTCCCAACGATTGAGTCCTTTGTTATGTCGTATGTCAAGATGTTTTTCCATCTGCTAAATCTTCTCTGTTCTATATGCGGCTCGTACCGATGTTAAAAGCAGCATCGAGCTGTGTATTTC
>NZVW01000142.1 GCA_002697475.1 Aquimarina sp.
TTGGTTGTGTTTTTAACAAAAAGAGACTGAGGCTCATAGTTCGTATATGGATGATTGTGTTTTGCGGCTATGGCTTTGGTCTTTTTTATAAAGTCCCCAGTGCAATTTCTATCATCTGCGTAAAGGTTGTTTCGCGTTCTGCTGATGTGGTTTGCTCTTGCGTAACTAATGAATCTGAAATGGTTAAAATCGATAGGGCGCTGACATTATATTTTGCGGCTACGGTATATAACCCTGCGGTTTCCATTTCTACACAAAGCACTCCGAACTCGGCCCATTTTTTATAGCTTAATGGGTCGTCTTCATAAAATTCATCAGAAGACAATACATTACCGGCTTTAATAGGAATTCTCTTAGTTTCGGCAAATTTTACCGCTTTACGAAAGAGTTCAAAGTTCGCCGTGGGTGAGTAGTCTGCATTGATAAACCGGCTATTATTGATTCCGGAGGTAGAGGACGCTGCCATAGCAATGACAATATCCCTGATATGTACATCAGGCTGATACGATCCTGCAGATCCCACACGGATCAGGTTTTTGACACCGTATTCTTTAATGAGTTCATTACAATAAATTAAAGCAGAGGGGATGCCCATTCCTGTACCTTGTACAGAAACACGATTACCCTTATAGGTGCCTGTATAACCCAGCATACCTCTCACTTCTGAATAGCATACCGGATCGTCAAAAAAAGTTTCTGCAATCCATCGTGCCCTAAGCGGATCTCCGGGTAGTAATACAGTTTCGGCAATTTGCCCTTGCTTAGCAGCTATATGTATACTCATGATTAGGATAAAATTTTGATTCCTGATGATGTACCGATTCTGCTGGCTCCTGCACGTACAAATTCTACAGCTGTTTCGCGATCTCTGATTCCGCCAGAGGCTTTAATTTTAATCAGATCCCCTGCTTCTTCCTTCATTAACTGTACATCGTCTAAGGTGGCACCTGCGGGACCAAATCCTGTTGAGGTTTTAATATAGTCTGCACCGGCATTAATGCTAAGCCTGCAGGCAATTCGCTTTTCCTCATCAGTAAGATAACAGTTTTCAAAAATGACTTTTAAGGGTCGATCTTCAACTACTTTTTTTATCTGCCGTATTTCATCCTCAACAAAATCAAAATACCCTGAGCGCAGTAATCCTATGTTGAGTACCATATCAATCTCATCCGCACAGTCTTCAATACACTGTTTAGCTTCAAAAACTTTAACACTTGTTCTCTGAGCACCTAAAGGAAAACCAATCACGGAACAGACTTTAATATCTGTGTTTTTTAGCTCGCTATCTGCCAGTCCGGTATAATAACTATTGACACAGACCGCATAGAAGTTGTATTCTTTAGCTTCTGCACACAACTTTTTTATATCACTTACCGTAGCATCTGCTTTAAGTAAAGTGTGGTCGATAAATTGGCTAAAATTCATACTTAATGATGGCTATTAATAACGTCCACGATTTGCTGCTTTTGCAACACGCCGGATTGGCGCCACAGTTGTTTGCCTTCCTTAAAAAGTACCATAGTGGGTACACCTCTTACCTGAAACTTACCTGCCAGTTCCTGGTTCTTGTCTACATCTACTTTGATGATCTTTACCTGATTACCCAGATCATCTTTAACCTGTTTTAATATTGGGGCAAGCATCTTGCAGGGTCCGCACCAGTCTGCATAAAAATCAACAAGTACAGGTATATCTGATTTGATAATATTAGAAAAACTGTCTTTCATCTTATAAAATAATTAAATGATAACACTATACTTAAAGTTACCGAACTCCACCAAATTTTCTAACATCTGATCTGAAAAATCCATTTTTTTAAGAATAATATAACGCTTTGAAAGCGCTTTAACTTACTTCTGCAGTTTCAGAAAAGGCTATCATATTATCCATAATGTCCTTAATAGGTATGGAAACATAGTAGGTACCTGTATACGATGGACAGATGACACAATCATCAAAGTAATACAGAATAGCATCATCTTTTATGACAAAATTATCTTTATACACTCCAAAATCACCTTTTGTGATTTCCCAGCAATTGTAGTACAGTTCTCCCTGGTTAATCTTTGTCGTAATAATTGAGTTGATTTTGTTAAAGATGATATCCTGAGATCCGGGTTTAAAAATATCTTCAAACCCTAAAAACTGTTGTTTTTTAAGATCAAAATTAAGACAATCAAAGCTATAGGTACTGTGTTTCATACCAGAATAGTAATTTTCTTTATAGATAAGGATACTAAGCAGATTGTTCTTAGACTGATATACTTTGTAATTCATGATTCTTTTATCCTTTTGTATACTACCGTTGATACTGTCACAAAGCATTTCCCTGTCATCCAGAATTTCATTTTCAGTTTTTTCAATATTCAGGTATTTTTCCTGAAAGGCATCATTAAAAGCTTTAAACTCAGGGTTGGTATCCTCATTTAGATATGGATACTTATAATCCAAAACAAAAAGGTCTGCTTCTTTAGTAAATCTTTTGTCAACAATAACTTCTTGTAGTGCTACTTTATCGTCTTTAATGGTAATAAGATGCTCTCTTTTAATGGATTTGGTTTTTTCCTGATCGTACTCTAATTTTTCTTCAGAAAAATATTGGTCTGTAGACACAATAGTGTCTTTTTCCTCAGCATTTTCTTCATCCTGTACCTGCTTTTTTTTATCTGAACAAGATAGAATAAGAAGGGCTGTGATTATAAAAAGTAGATGTTTCATGATGGTTTGCTATTATAATAATTAGTAATAAAGGTACAACAACTCAGACTTCTATTCTATGACAGTTGTCATGTTTATAACAAAGAAGAGGACGATTGATCTCGTCCTCTTCAGTGATTAAAATTACATCGAACTATTTAAAAGATACCGTTTCCTATAATGATAAGCAGATTAACAGTTAAACTGGTTATCAATAAGTCAAATACCAGTTTTGGTTTTTGAACAGTAAGGATCGCTGCATTGTGTGCACTGCACACCACAACACTAAGAAAGACCATAAACATTTGCGATAGATTATGACCACCCATCAATGTTGTCATAATAGCGATTGATCCTAAACATGTTGAAACAATAATCGCTAAAGCTGAGTATCCAATATAATTTTCAATAAAATCAGTGCTTAATTTTGTATATAGAGTCATAGTTTTGTTTTTTTGATTATGATGTAAAACTATACACTCCTAACTTCTTAAAATATGAGAATTGTCATACTTAAGTAAGTATTATCTTATTCATACAACCGAAGTCTGTTTTTTAGAGAAGTTACTTCGTTATGCATTTCCTCCACCTGTTGCAATAATCTTATAATTACCTCTATACCTTCCAGGTTGATATCCATATCATGATGTAGCCGCATAATCTTTTCTAACCTGGGTAACTGATCCTGATGTACAAAATAATCATCATTTTCATCTATTAATTCAATGAGTCCATAATCCTTTAGCGTATTTATAAAGGTGATTTCAACCTGATGATGAGTACAAAACTGTGTGATGGATATTAAATATTCTTTTGTCATAGGTTTAGAGTTTAGCCAGTTTAGTAAATAACTCTTTTTGTTCAGTGGTCAGAGATTCCGGAATTTTGACTTTATAAGTCACGTAGAGATCTCCATGTTGTCCTTCCTTTTTGTATACCGGAAAACCTTTTCCTTTAAGCTTTACTTTAGCATCGTTTTGAGTTCCCGGTTTTACATTAAGTTTCACCTTGCCACTTATGGTTTCTAAAGTGATTTCACCACCTAAGACTGCGGTATACAGGTCAATTTCCTTATCCAGATACAAGTCTGCTTTATCTCTTTTAAATCTCGTGGAATTATTGATAACAAAGGTGAGATACAAGTCACCATTAGGACCTCCTCCCATACCAGGGCCTCCGTGTCCTTTGATTTTTATCGTTTGACCATTTTCTACACCTGCAGGGATGGTTATTCGTATGTTTTTATCGTTAACGGTTAAGGTACGCTTATGTGCCGTGTACACATCCATAAGATCGAGATGCAGTTCAGCATTATAATCCTCACCTCTAAACTTTACCTGACGACTGCGGTAGCTTCTGCCTCCGCCTCCAAACATATTTTCAAAGAAATCAGAGAAATCCCCCTCATTAAAATTACCTTGAAATTGAGAGCCTTGCTGACTACTGCGTTGCTGGCGTTGCGATTGTCTGGCTTTTTCGAATTCCTCAGCGTGCTTCCAATCCTTGCCGTATTGATCATATTTTTTACGATTTTCCGGGTTGCCCAGAACCTCATTAGCTTCATTAATCTCTTTAAACTTTTTTTCGGCTTCCGCATCATTAGGATTTAGGTCAGGATGGTATTTACGAGCCAACTTACGATAGGCTTTTTTGATATCAGCTTCTGTGGCATTTTTTGTTAAACCTAAAACTTTATAATAATCAATAAATTCCATAAATAGCGTAACAAAGTTTAGAACCGGTTATTCCTGAAAAAGTAAATGAAGATTAGCAAGCATTGCCAGTTCGGATTTATTTTTACCACAAAATGAGCTGGCAATGGCATCAGCGGTTTTTCTGATTTTTGTTTTCAGCTGCGGACTGAATAAAGTCTTATGTTCCTGATAGTAATTTTTAAAGTCATTGTATGCCGCACTTGCAGTTGTAATCTCTTCATCAAGCCACTCAAAGACGGTTTCTATCTGGAAAGCAGTGTCAGAACCAAATTGGTCAACTTCGTCCTTTAACGGAACCCATTCTTTTGCGACAAATTCTTTTAAAGAATTAATCTCAGCAGGGCGCACAACTTTATCAGCTGCTGAAATAGCATAAAATAATTTTCCCAGACTTTGATATAATTCTACCGGGATACTTTTTGGTATGGAATCCATATATTTTAATTTTAGTTTATGCACCAATAAAAGTACAGGATGAGTAATATACTAACTACTATATTTTGGTGCTCTTAATTTTCAGTTAAAGTATGGTAGTAAATAGAAAGGAACAATGATTATTGTCATAAATAAAAACTTTTAGTAGCCCTTGGTTTTTGTAGGTTTTTAAAAAAGAGCGATCTTAGTTTTTTAATTCTTTCTATGTTCAAATCTGAAGAAAATACATTTACACTATTATCAGAGGCTATATCTGAAGGAGTGGTTATCGTAGATGAAGACCAATGTATCGTGGCGGCTAATGCTTCCGCTTCAGAAATGTTTGAATATGACAAAAGTGAGTTGATAGGACAAAACCTCAATATTTTAATTCCCAGAGAATATAAAGGAGCGCATAAGGCACACGTGGATGAGTTTGTAGAAAAGGGAGAGAAGAGGCAAATGGCTCATGGAAGGAATTTATTTGGTGTAAAAAAAGGCGGAGCAGTTTTTCCTGTTGAAGCAGGTTTAAATCCTTTTGTGGTTAGGAGTAAGAGATATGTTATGGCTTTGGTATCTGATATCACATTAAGAAAACAACACGAAGAGCGTATTCAAAACCTAAATCAGGAACTGGAGCAGAAAGTACGGGAGCGTACAGAAAAGTTAAACAACACTATACTTGATTTACAGGAAGAAGTTTTATTACGTAAAGAAGCTGAAGCTAAAGCAAGAGAGTCTTTGCAGAAGGAGAGGGAGTTGAATGAACTAAAAACCAAGTTTTTATCATTAGTTTCTCATGAGTTCAAAACACCACTAAGCGGGATATTAACCTCTGCAACATTGATCGGAAAGTATACAAAGGCAGAGCAGCAGGAAAAGAGAGAAAAACATTTGGTTACTATAAAGAATAAGGTAAAATATCTCAATAATATACTTAATGACTTTTTATCCGTCGAGCGACTTGAAACAGGTAAGGTAACCTATAAATTTAGCACCTTTCCGTTAAGTAAAGTGGTTAATGAAGTAGTATATGATGCCAATATGTTATTAAAGGACGGTCAACGAATTAATTATCCGGATGGAATAGATGATTGTATTATTGAATTTGATGAAAAGATATTGGAGCTCATTTTATCGAACCTTATTAATAATGCAGTAAAATACTCGGGAGAGAATACAGTGATAGACCTGTCTGCAAATATAGAAGATCAAATTTTGTATTTTAAAGTAGCAGACCAGGGTAGAGGTATACCGGAAGAGGAACAGAAGTTCATTTTTAACCGGTACTTCAGGGCAGAAAATGCATTGCTTGATCAAGGTACCGGAATAGGATTGAATATCGTAAAAAGCCACCTGGAAAACTTAGGAGGTCACATAACCTTTTCCAGTGAGCAGGATAAAGGTTCAGTATTTACAGTTGCATTACCATTAACTCAAAATTAAAATTGCCAAGGTCATGAAAACGATACTTTTAATTGAAGATGATACAGCATTAAGAGAAAACACAGCAGAGTTACTTGAACTTTCTGATTATACCGTGATCACAGCCCCTAACGGTAAATTAGGAATTGAGCATGCAAAAGCTCATAAACCGGACATCATTGTCTGCGATATCATGATGCCGGAAATTGATGGTTATGGTGTACTGGAAGCATTATCACTGGATCACCATACCAGCCATATACCTTTCATTTTCTTATCGGCTAAAACTGAGCATAAAGAAATTAGAAAAGGTATGGATATGGGAGCAGATGACTACCTTACCAAGCCTTTTGATGAAGAAGAATTGATGAGCGCTATTGAAAGCAGATTGGCAAAGTCTAAACTTTTGAGGGATTTGTCATCCAGTAGCCCACAAAATGAAGAGGATGACGATAAACTACGAAGCCTGCACGAATTAAAAAACTTCTTTGATGATTACGGAGAGTTAAAGAATTATAAAAAAGGAGAAAATATCTATCGCGAAGGCGACCATTCCAATAAGGTTTTTTTAATCCTAAAGGGAGTCGTCAAGTCTCATAAAATGGATGAGAGCGGTAAGGAATTGATTACTGCCTTGTATAAAGCGGATGATTTTCTGGGATTTACTTCATTTATGGACAACGTACCTTATCAGGAATCCGCAACTGCGGTAGAAGCTACAGAGCTGGCTGCAGTATCAAAAGATAACTTAAAGGATATATTGGAAAAGAGTAAGAATGTGTCCTTAGAGTTTATGGAATTGCTAACGGATAATCTATCTGATATTAAAGAGCAATTGTTACAAATGGCGTATAGTTCCGTAAGAAAGAAAACTGCCCAGACGATACTTCAGTTTGCAGCAGTATTGGATAAAAAACCGGAGGATGGAATAAAAATCTCCAGAAATGATCTGGCCAGTGTAGCGGGTATTGCTACAGAGAGTTTGATCAGAACTTTATCCAGCTTTAAAAAAGAAGGACTGATAGAAATTGAAGGAAGAAATATTAAAATCCTTCAATTGGATGAACTTCAGCATGTGGAATAAACGATAAACCATTTCTGGAACTCTAGTCCCCGAGATATGTTTCTTATAATCGGGTTAATATTTGAGATTTGAAGTAAACTGACATTTGTCATTTTTTAGCCTCTATCACATCAATACTTTTGCTATATAAACAAAGTAGTATTGATGAAAAATGTTTTAATCCCAACAGATTTTTCAGAGAATTCGTGGAGAGCGATATGCTATGGGATGTCTTTTCTTAAAGACAAAGAATGTAAGTTTTATTTGCTCCATGTTCTGGCTCATCATCAATACATTCATGGGGATAATATGTACAATTCAGCGTTAGCGGTGAAATCAATCGCTACCAATGAACATATCCAAATGATGGAAGCTTTAATTACCCGCATTAAAAATCAGTTTTTAAATTCTAAACACACTATCGAAACTGTTTTTGAAACCACATTTTTCGTCGATGGTATTCGCAAGCAGATTGAAGAGCATGAAGTTGATTTGATTATTATGGGTACTAAAGGAGCTACAGGATTAAAAGAACTGACTGTAGGTAGTAATACAGGGGATGTTATCACAAAAGTGAAATGCCCGGTTCTAGTCGTTCCTGAAGATGCTAATTATAGCACTATTAAAGAAATTGTCTTTCCTACAGATTATAATATCTACTATAAATCCAGGATTATCGATACGATTACTGAAGTTGTAAACTCTTACAGAGCTACACTCCATGTTTTGCACGTGGCTAAAAAGGAAAAAGAACTCACAGAATTACAACTTAAAAATAAAGACTATCTGGATGATAGTCTTGAAGATATCAAACACAGTTTTCATTTTTTATCTCACGAAAATATTGAACAAGCTGTACAAAGCTTTGTTGAAAACAGAGAAATAGATCTCATTACTATGGTGGCTAAAAATTTAAATTTCTTTCAACGAATTTTATTTCGCCCACTTGTAGAGAAAATTACTTATCACACAAAAATTCCATTTTTAATCTTACACGAATAATATGTGCAGCACATTGGTTAATAAATATAATATTCCGGGTCCCCGGTATACGAGTTACCCCACAGTTCCTTATTGGGACATCAATACATTTACTTTAAAAGGATGGAAGAAGTCTGTAAAGGATTCTTTTGATTCCAGTAATGAAGAAGAAGGACTAAGTATATATATCCACCTGCCTTTTTGCGAAAGTATGTGTACATTTTGTGGGTGTAATAAACGAATCACAAAAAGACATGAGGTTGAAATTCCTTATATACATACGTTATTGAAAGAATGGAGTCTATATTTGAAAATTTTCAATGCCCGGCCTAAGATCAAAGAATTACATTTAGGAGGAGGAACGCCTACTTTTTTTTCTCCTGAAAATTTAGAATTACTCATAAAAGGGGTACTTAAGCACGCCGATCTCGCTGAAGGCTATGAGTTTAGTTTTGAGGGACATCCTAATAACACCACAAAAGAACATCTTGAAACCTTGTACAATATAGGCTTTAGAAGAGTCAGTTTTGGTGTTCAGGATTATGACCCTGTAGTGCAAAACGCAATACACAGGATTCAATCTTTTGATACCGTCAAATATGGTACGGAAACTGCCAGAGAAATAGGCTATACATCCGTGGGGCATGATATTATTTTTGGATTACCCTTTCAAACAAGTGCAGCGGTAACAAATACTATATTAAAGACTAAAGAATTGGCACCGGACCGTCTGGCGTATTACAGTTATGCTCACGTGCCCTGGCAGAGCGGAAATGGTCAACGGGGATTTAATGAAATGGATATCCCTGCAGGAAAGGAGAAAAGAGCACAATATGAGACTGGTAAATCATTACTGGAAGAAGTAGGGTATATAGAAATAGGGATGGATCATTTCGCCAAAAAAAATGACAGCCTTTATCAGGCTATGAAAGACAATACACTTCATCGAAATTTTATGGGATACACAGCGTCAAAAACCAAGCTGATGATTGGGCTTGGTGTATCTGCCATAGGAGATAGCTGGACAGGTTTTGCTCAGAATGTAAAAGGAGTAGAAGAATATACACATTTAGTTAACGAAGGCATTCTACCTGTTTACAGAGGACATCTTTTGTCACAAAAAGATGAGGTGGTCAGAAAGCATATATTAAACCTGATGTGTAATTTTAAGACAGATTTTGAGTCGGCTGAACTGAGTTTTGAAGAAGAAGAGCAGATCATTTTCAGGTTAGAAGAGATGATTCTTGATGATTTGGTTGAAGTAAAAAAAGGAAAGTTAATTATTACAGAAAAAGGAAAATCCTTTGTGCGTAACATTTGTATGGCTTTTGATCTAAGACTACAACAGGAAAAACCAGAGACAAATTTGTTTTCGCAGACGGTTTGATTTAGGAGTTTGTGTTATTCAATTTTTAAAAAACCCGGGAGTTGAATCTCCCGGGTTTTCATTTGGTTTCAGCAAATGTAACTTTTGTTACTGATAGCTCCCAGGCTCATAATTATCTTTGTAGTACTAAAAATGATTAGTAAGTTTTTTTGATTGATTGGTTTGAGAAAAGGATAACGAATAGCTATCCTTTTCTTTATTTCAAGATAGTACATTCATAGCTTGAAGAAACCTTTGGATTACCTAAATCTAAAGAGGATGGAGAAAAGTAAGGAATACCCAATCCCAGACCTCTAATAATGAATACAATTCCTAATGCAATTATTAGAATCGGAACCAGTTTTTGTAATCGCAATCTGGTATGTGACGAAATGAATGATTTTAAATAAGACGTGGCAGTCATTAGAGGTACCGTGCCCAAGCCAAATAATATCATATATAAAATGCTGTGAAAAACATTACCAAAAGACAAAGACCCTAACACCGCAATATAAATCAAACCACAGGGTAAAAAACCATTAAGGAAGCCTATTGTCAAAAATGTATCAGGATTTTTGTTTTTAAACTGTGCACCCAGATATATTTTGAGCTTTAGAATAAAATTATATATGGGTTTATTCAATCCTGTTTTAAAGCTAGATGTGTAATAAGATACGACAGATAAGATCATTGCAACACCAATTATAATAGATAGTAATTGTTGTAAACCAAATAAGGACAATCCTTTTCCTATCAACCCAAAAAACAAGCCAATAAGCGCATAAGAAAATATTCTGCCTAAATGGTATAGACTAATTAAATAAAGTTTTTTGATTGGGTTTTGAATACGACCGGTAGGAAGAGAAAATGCGATAGGGCCACACATGCCTACACAATGAAGACTCCCTAAAAACCCAAATATGAATCCGCTTATCAACATTTTTATAAATTCAATTGTTTAATAACCGTATAATTTTGATCGCTAATACTCCATCTTACCGTAAGATTCCATCTACCTTTTGCAAGCTTATGAGTCGGGATAAAAAATTGTCTGCCCTTCTTTAATTGTATGGGGATTTTAAAGTCCTGAGATTTGTCAGAAGGTCTATAAAATTCAACATTCCCAGTAAGTTTATTTAAGTCTTTACTTTTAGGAAATGTTATACAAATCATTTGACTTTTGAGCTCGATGGATAACTCCTTACCTAATAAAACGGCATTTTTCTGCTCATTAATTTGTTGCTGATAAGCTAACTCCTGTTTGTAATACTCTTCTGTTACAAGATCATGACTATACTTGTCATTTGTATTCATTTTGATCACAAAAAATAAAATGAAAGAAATGAAACACACAAAAGCTATTACAATCCCTGTTCCCCAGTTAATTTTCATATTACGAATATTTTAAAGTTGAAACTTGTTTCTATCGGTAACTTCTGGGACCCAAAAAGGAAGCCTTAGAAGTTTCAATTAATTTATCCCCGCTAAAAACACCTATTTTGATTTTCACCTTATCTCCATTAAGTATGGCAGCGTTGATTCTTATAAACAGTGTACCCTCTGCTAACCCTTGTTTAGGCACTGTTATGCTTTGATTACCTACTAAACTGACCTCACCATTATGAGAAAGAAGTTTAAGATGTACATCTTCTATCTCTTCAGTGGTTTTATTAATAATTTTATAGGTAAAAACATTGCTTATGATATTATTTTCCTGGCGCTCATAAAGCTGACCAGGAAGTCTTAGGATAGTAGCTTCTACATCATTTCTTAAGAAAAGCATTCCTATAAAGACTCCGATAAGTATAGTAAGCACTACTGTATAGGCAACTAATCTTCCTGTAAATCTGAATTTTTCTTTTTGGGCAATATTATTTTCACTGGCATAGCGGATAAGTCCTTTAGGTAAGTTGACATTCTCCATAATATGATCACATGCATCAATACAGGCAGTACAGTTCACACACTCCAGCTGGGTTCCATTTCTTATATCAATACCTGTGGGACAAACCTGTACACATTGAAAACAATCAATACAATCTCCTTTACCTGTTAGTGCTCTGTTTTCTTTTTTGTTGAATTTAGCTCTGCCGGTTTCTTTTTCACCTCGTTTATAATCATAGGCGACAACTATAGATTTTGAATCTAATAGCACCCCTTGCAATCTCCCGTAAGGGCAAGCGATAATGCAAACCTGCTCTCTAAACCAGGCAAAAACAAAATAAAAAATTATTGTAAATATGAGAAGTGATACTAAGGTTCCGGTGTGTTTAAAGGGGCCCTCCGTAATATAGTTTAACAATTCATCACTACCTATAAGATAGGCTAAAAACACATTAGCAATACAGAATGAAATAATAAAGAATATAAGCCATTTCAGACTTTTTTTCCTAATCTTTTCAGTATTCCAGGGTTGTTTGTCCAGTCGTATTTGTTTGCCACGATCTCCTTCAATCCAGTATTCAATTTTTCTGAAAACCATTTCCATAAAAATGGTTTGAGGACATATCCAGCCACAGAAAATCCTTCCAAAAGCAACAGTAAAAAGCGTAACAAATATAACTCCTATAATCATGGATAGTACAAAGAGATGAAAATCCTGTGGCCAGAAGGGGGCACTAAAGATGTTAAATCTTCTATCTAAAAAATTGAATAATAAAAATTGATTACCATTAATTTTTACAAAAGGAGCCGCAAATAGAAACAACAGTAACCCATAACTTACCCAGCTCCTGTAGTTATAAAATTTACCGTCGGGCTTTTTAGGATACACCCAGGCACGTTTACCTTCTTCATTTATGGTCCCTATGGAATCTCTGAATTTTTCGTTTTTTGGTGTTTCCATTTTGCTTAAAAGCAGACATTTTGGGTATTCTTTTAGTACCTCTTAGTTGTCTGTCGGATTATCGATTAGTATCTCAGTTTTAGTCATTTCATCGTTAAGAGAGTCCATCAACTGCTCGTGTGTTTCTTCTTCTGGTACAATAACATTAGGACTATCCGGATCAATCCAGATCTCTCCTTCCGGAGCTTTTGGTTCTGCAGGAGATGTCCCGCTAAGAGAGACCACATAACTAGCTACCTGTGCCATTTCTGACGGTTTCAAAGTTTGTTTCCAGGCAACCATACCTTTTCCATCTCTACCTCCTTCAGAAATAGTCCTGAAGACATTTTTGATGCCACCACCATTAATCCAGTATTCATCAGTAAGATTGGGTCCTATACCTCCACCACCATCATCTTTATGGCAGGCTACACAATTAGCAACAAAAATGTTACTACCTGCTGTAAGATCAGAAGCTTCTGTGAGTAAGACTACAGTGTTGACATCTATAAGGTCTTTAGCTGTTTTTTTATACTCTTCGATTGCTATTTGTGCCTCAGCTACTTCCATTAGATATTCTTCATCCTGAGTGTAGTCATCAAAAACATGAAATCGTATCATATAGATAATCCCAAAAACAATGGTGGCATAAAACCCATAGATCCACCAAGGAGGAAGATTATTGTCCAATTCTTTAATACCATCATAATTGTGGTCCAGAATTATTTCTTCTTCCTCTTCCACGGGAGTACTGTCAACAAGTTTCAGGTAGATGTTTCTAAACCATTGAATTCGTTTTTGTTCTTTAAGTTTTTTGTTAAGTAGAAATCTTTCCTGAGCTTCCGGTTTTAGAGCCAGAAACAGAATATTGCGTAACGCAGAGACACAAATTTCTATAGCAATAGCAAATAGCAATACTATCCCCAGCCAAACCCACACTAAAGGTTCTGATAGAATGGCCCAGGTTTCACTTTTATATGTCCATTCCATAATACCCCAAGCAATAAGTACTATGACAATAATTCTTACTAATGATATGATTTTTTTCATAGCTTAATCTCGTTTGAAGTTTCCTGATCTAATGGTAGTTGACTTACTTCCTTAATATGTTCCTTTTTTGCAGTAAAAACCCACCAGAACAGTGCTACAAAAAAGAGAAAGAAGATGAGTAATGAAATCATTGGGTATATTTCGATACCCTCAATGGATTCCATATGTCCTTTTACAAATTTTAGCATAGTGTTATTTTTTTATTTCAGTAATTTCTTCTTTTACTTTGATATCGGTTCCTAGTCTCTGGATATAGGCGATTAGTGCAATTACCTCTCTATCTCGCATTTCAATAAATTCCAACCCATTTTCCTTAGCATATGTTTTATCCTCTTCATAATTCTTGGCAAAGTCAGGATCGGTATATAAATTTTTTTCAATTTGAGTAGCTTGCTCGTTCATCCATTGCTCTGCACGGGCTATTTCTTCTGTAGTATAGGGTACGCCCAGTGTTACCATAGCCTTCATTTTTTGTTGTGTTTGTGACCTGTCAAGCTTATCAGTGATCAGCCATTTATAACTTGGCATAATAGAGCCAGAAGATGTGCTTTGTGGATCATAAAAGTGGTTTAAATGCCAGTTGTCAGAGTATTTTCCTCCAATCCTGTGCAGATCCGGTCCTGTTCTTTTACTTCCCCATAAAAAAGGGTGATCATAGACAAACTCTCCTGCTTTTGAGTACTCACCGTAGCGTTCAACTTCACTTCTAAATGGCCTAACCATCTGAGAATGACATGCGTTACAGCTCTCTCTGATATAAATATCCCTTCCTTCCAACTCTAGAGGAGTATACGGTTTAACACTACTGATTGTCGGGATATTAGAGTCTACCATTAATGTGGGTATAATCTGTATTGCACCACCTATTAAGATTGCTATNGTAGCAAAAATGGTCAGTTTTACAGGTCTTCTTTCTAACCACGTATGATAACTTTCTTTTGCTGTTCTGTGACGTGTCACCTTGGATAAAGGGGCTGCCTCTGCAAGTTCATCAGTAACTTTTTGACCCGATTTGACTGTTTTGACTACGTTGTAAAGCATAATAAATATTCCAAGGATATAAATACTTCCACCGATAGCTCTCATCCAGTACATTGGGATAATTTCGTTTACAGTTTCTAAGAAGTTTCCATAAACAAGGCTTCCGTCGGGGTTAAATTGTTTCCACATGGAAGCTTGAACAAATCCGGCAACATACATCGGTAAAGCATAAATGATGATCCCTAGAGTACCCAACCAGAAATGTGTATTGGCTAAGGCTGTAGACCACAACTTAGTTTTGAATAAGCGGGGTATTAACCAATACACCATACCAAAGGTTAGAAAACCATTCCAGGCCAATGCTCCGACATGGACGTGGGCGATAACCCAATCGCTAAAGTGGGCTATAGCATTTACATTTTTAAGGGACAGCATAGGACCTTCAAAAGTTGCCATACCGTATCCTGTTATGGCAACTACCATAAACTTAAGTACAGGATCGGTTCTTACTTTATCCCAGGCACCTCTTAAGGTCAGTAGTCCGTTGATCATTCCTCCCCAGGATGGTGCTATGAGCATTACAGAGAAGGCCACGCCAAGGTTTTGTGCCCAATCCGGTAAAGCTGAATACAATAAATGATGAGGTCCTGCCCAGATATAAATAAATATGAGTGACCAGAAGTGAACTATGGATAACCGATAGGAGTATATGGGTCGATCTGAAGCCTTAGGTATAAAATAATACATTAAACCTAAAAAAGGAGTTGTGAGAAAGAATGCAACTGCATTGTGACCATACCACCATTGTACCAATGCATCCTGAACACCTGCATAGACAGAGTAACTCTTAAGTGCACTTACTGGTAACTCCAGACTGTTAAAAATATGAAGAACCGCAACTGTTATGACTGTAGCGAGATAGAACCAAATGGCTACATAAAGATGTCTCTGTCTTCTTTTTAAAATAGTACCAATAAGATTCCAGCCAAAGACTACCCAGATAACTGCTATGGCAATATCGAATGGCCATTCAAGTTCAGCATACTCTTTTGAAGTTGTATAGCCTAATGGTAATGTAATTGCAGCTCCTACAATAATGAGTTGCCATCCCCAGAAATTGATGTTGCTTAACGTATCATTAAACATTCTGGTCTTTAATAAACGCTGCGTAGAATAATAAACCCCGGCAAAAATAGCATTACCCACAAATGCAAAAATCACTGCATTGGTATGCAAAGGTCTTAGTCTNCCGAAACTTAACCAGGGAATACCTTCTGTGATACNGGGAAAGATAAACATAAAAGCCAGTAAAAGTCCTACTGACATACCTACAATTCCCCANAGCATTGTGGCATACAGGAACTTTTTCACGATTTTATTATCGTAATAGAATTGTTCGATTTCCATATTTACAATTGATTATTTTTAGAGATTCTTTTTGGATTTTCTGAAGTATTTACCAGCTCATCTTCAAACAGCATTCTGATAGCAGGAGTGCAAACATCATCATACTGTCCACGTTTTATGGATATTAAGAAAGCAATGAAAAAAATAATGGCTACAAAGATGCTGGCAGCAATTAAAATATAGATTACACTCATGGATTTGGAATTTTAATCAAAAGTAAAAGTGAAGGTTCTCTTAAAAAATGACATTGGTCAGGTTTTAGACAAGTAAGATTTAAGGTAATGATTATGTGTGTTTTATATGTTTACTTAAGTAGATGTTCAAAAAAATAAAGGCAATGAAATTTATTGAAAGTGTTAATTATTGTTAAAATAGTACCTTTTTATGCATAGTACTGTAACAAATATTGTTTTCTGCGGTCTAATAAGTAAATAACAATCAAAAAACGAACAGATATGAGAACTTTAGACAACAATCAAATTTCAAAAAGAATTCAAGGTAGTAACGGTTATGTGTGGAATACTAAAAGAAGATACCGTTAATCAATTAGTAAGTAAAAATTAATATTCATCAATTTAAAAAAACAATAATCATGAGAACTTTAGACAGCAATCAAATCAGTACAAAATTAAAAGAAACTAATGGCCATATCTGGAATTCTAAACGAAGATACAGATAACCAAAAACTAATAATTTATCACATCAAAAAATATGTTATGAGAACTTTTCAGAATATTAGAAAGAGACTTAAAAGTATAGCGCAGCGACAGAATATGTTTTCGGATCTTACAGTTAACTCTTACAACAATGAAAATAAACAGATTATGGAAATCCATAGATATTCATTTTAATTACAAAACCATCTCCTAAAAAGATGGTTTTGTCTTTTTTACTCCTCACTTGGACTTTTTATTCGCCGGGCACTCCAATTTGTAAGTAGAGTTACATAGATTACAATAGAAATAGAGCTCAAGGGCATTAATATTGCTGCAATTACAGGTTTTAATTGTCCTGTGACGGCAAAATATAAACCAATTCCATTGTATAAAAATGACAGAACAATACTTGATTTTATAATTCTGATAGTCTCCTTAGAAAGTTTTAAAAATTGAGGGAGTAACGTCATTTTCGATGATTGCAGAATGGCATCACATGCAGGTGAAAATGTATTGGTATTGTCAGAGACTACAATTCCTACATTGCTTTGGGCTAAAGCTCCTGCATCATTTAATCCGTCACCTATCATCAGTACCTTTGCTGAATTGTCCTGTAAGGATTTAATATGTTCTAATTTTTGATCTGGCTTATGGTTGAAAAGCAAATTGACTTTAGTGGGTAAAATACTTTTTAAATAGGATTTTTCTCCATCATTATCTCCTGATAAAACAGACAGTTTATAATCCTGCTGAAGGTTATGAAATAAATCTTTCATACCTGATCGATATTCGTTTTTAAACCTGTAAAATCCTTTGTAAGAATTATTAGTTTGGATATGCACTGCAGTATCCGATTCTTTTTTCTTTAGATCTGCACCCGTATATTGAGGAGATCCAATCTTAATATGGTGACCGTTATAATGAGCTTCTATTCCTTTACCAACAATTTCTTCATAGTCATCCGCTGTCATAATATCCTGATCTGCCAAGAGATCATATAGTTTTCGGCTTAACGGGTGACTTGAATTTCTTAATGAGTTTTTAAGAATTTTTTCTTCCCAATGGGATAGAGGGTTTCCTTGATATGAGATATTACTTTTTTTAGTAGTAGTTATGGTTCCGGTTTTATCAAAAATAATAGTGTCTATTTTTGTCAATTCTTCTATTACGTCTGCATTTTTAATGTAAAATTGATTCCTTCCGAAAATGCGTATAATATTTCCCAAAGCAAAAGGTCTAGCCAGAGCCAATGCACAGGGACATGCAATGATCAACACTGCGGTAAAAACGTTAAGTGCTTTGGCACTATCATATATTAACCAAAATATCGTAGAGACTAAAGCAATTCCGAGAATTGAGATGGTGAAATATTTACTCGTAATATCTATAAGAGTTACATATTGATTTTTTTGCTGCTTGGTAAAAGCATCTTTACTCCAAAGTTTAGTTAGGTAACTTTGCTGCACTGTTTTAAGTACTTCTACCTCAATGGCTCCATCTGATTGTTTTCCTCCTGCATAGAGTTTGTCTCCGATATTTTTAGATAATGTTTCACTTTCACCGGTCACAAAACTATAATCTATAGCAGCTGTACCTTTAGCTAATATACAATCGACAGGGATAAGCTCTCCGTGTCTAATCAATAGCGTGTCCCCTTTCTTAATAGTATATAACTGAATATTTTCTTCAATAGTTTGATTGGGATTTGAGGTTCTGGTCAAGCGAGTTACAGCAATGGGAAAGTAGGATTTGTAATCTCTTTCAAATGATAAAAAAGAATAGGTTTTTTGCTGAAAAAATTTACCGACTAAAAGAAAGAATACAAGTCCTGTAAGACTATCAAAGAAACCGGAACCCAGATCCAAAAGAATTTCGATAGTGCTTCGAAGGAAAAGTACAAGGATGCCTAATGCTATGGGCACATCAATATTTAAAATTCTATTTCTTAATCCTTTAAAGGCTGATTTAAAATAGTCTCCAGCAGCATAAAAAACAACCGGAAGAGAGAAGATAAACATTAATCCTCTAAAAAGGTGTTTGTATTTTTCCAACCAATACTCTGAGATTTCAAAATATTCCGGAAATGATAAAAACATCACATTACCAAAAGCAAATCCGGCAATACCTAATTTATAAAGTATTGAGTAATCTTTCTTTTCAGTTTTTTCTCTTGTATAATCATCTAAGCTAATAGTAGGTTCATAACCTATACTACTAAGCATCGTTACGATATCCTTTAATGAGGTTTCATTATTTTTATAGGTAATAGAAACTTTTTTTTTAGAAAAATCAACTTGGGATGATCTAATTGCAGGGATTAATTTATTCAGGTTTTCTAATACCCATATGCAGGAACTACAATGAATGTGATGGATAAACAGTGTAATTATACTGATATCATTTTCATTAAAATCGAGCAATTTAGAGACAATATCTTGATTGTTTAAATACTCAAATTTACCATTGATCTCTGAGGGAGGAGCACCCGGTGTGGTTTCAAGGTTATAATAGGCAAACATACCATTGGTAGAAAATATTTCATAAACAGTTTTGCAACCGTTACAACAAAATCTTTTATCATCGATGTATTTGATCTTTTTTCCCAAAGTATTTCCACAATGATAACAGTTCTGATTTTCCATACCTGATTTATTTGCCACAAAATTCAGGAAGGAATTACAATTATTTTATGATAAATATCATAGAAAAACAAACTATGAAATTGTAGCTTAGTATGAATATAAAACACTATGTATGAGACGAGTTATTATACCCACCGATTTTTCTGATAATGCATTAAATGCATTAAAATATGCTGTTGAGTTTTTAAAATATGAAAAAAGTGAAATAACTATCGTACACGCCTATGCTGATGAGGTCTATGATCACCAAACAGTGACTACCAGAGAAGTTTTTGAAGAACTAAAAGATACAATTTGTAATAAGAGCGATATTCAACTAAGTAAGATTAAGGATTTATTGAGTGAAATTTCACCAAACCCAAACCATGTTTACACATTTAAATCCATTTTTGGCAGTCTAATAGATGTTATCAACGATTTTGTTGAACAGACTAATGCAGATCTTGTCATAATGGGAACAAAAGGTAAGACCAATGACAGAAAAATAACCTTTGGCAGTAATACAATTCAGGTTATGAGATATGTAAAATGTCCGGTGTTATCTATCCCTCAGGAATTTAAATACGGAGTCCCAAAACGGATTCTTTTTCCTACGAACTTTATGTTGCCATATAAACGCAGAGAACTAAAGCTGCTTTGTACTGCTGCAAAAAGTTTCAGATCCCAGATTGAATTATTGTATTTTTCAGATAAGGAAGAGATGTCTTTCCGACAACAAGACAATAGGGCGTTTCTTGAAGATGCACTAGCAGGAGTAATTCAAAGGATACATATTATATCTAAACCAAATGATCTTTCAGAAGGTATTAATAACTTTTTAAAGGATCAGGATTTTGATATTATTGTATTGGTAAATTCAAGACATTCTTATCTTGAACATATACTCTACACTTCTACAATTGATAAAATAGGATTGTATACAAAAATCCCATTATTGGTAATGCAAAATTTGCCAAGAGACTAAGAAACTTTAAAAAACAAAACTCATGACAAGGATTTTATTACCTACTGACCTTTCTAAAAATGCCTATAATGCCATACGATATGCGGTACATTTGTATAAGGACGAAGAAGTTGCTTTTTACCTGTTAAATACCTTTACTCCTACATCATATCATATGTCCTATATGATTGAAAATCCTATGCCATATGGCATGGAAGATGTAGCCAAGATGAACTCTGAGAAAGAGCTGCAGGAGATTGAAGAAAAGATTAAAAGTGAAATAGATAGTCCTAATCACACTTTTAAAAGACTATCTGCATTCAATATTCTGGTTGATGAAATAATAGATGTAGTAAATACTTATGATATAAACATGATTATTATGGGTACTAAAGGAGCTACAGGAGCAAAGGAAATTTTCATAGGTACACACACAATGTTAACGATCAAAAAAGTAAAATGTCCGGTTTTGGCAGTGCCTGCTAATTACGACTATGAGCAACTGGTGGACATATTATTTCCCACAGATTATGAATTCAATAAAGAACATCCGCATCTTCCTCTATTGAAACAGCTTTGCAAATTGCATCATAGTAGATTAAATATTTTGAATGCCTACTACGGAATCGAATTGACTGAATCCCAAAACGAAACCAAAGAATTCATAGAGGACTATTTTAAAGAAGTTGCTCCTGTTTTTCATATAGCTGATGGTATGGATGTATTAGAAGCGGTTGAGGATTTTCAAAAGAAATACAAGATTAACCTGCTGGTTATGATTCAAAATAAGCACTCCTTTTTTGAGAATCTGATTTTTAAGCCTGTGGTGAAAGATTTGGTATTCCATACCCATATCCCATTTTTAGTACTGCCTTCAGATTGATTTAACTTTTGCAGAATTTATTGTGTCATAAATGATAAATATCATTTCGGCTCTTTTGATTTAGTAATACTTTTAATAACAAAAGATTTATTCTTATTAGTATTAAACTAAACATTATGAAAACGATATTAATCCCAACAGATTTTTCTAAGAATGCATATCAGGCATTGTTCTATGCTACCCAATTATTTAAAAATTACCAATGTCATTTTATTTTGTTAAATACATTTAGTGTTAATACACCTGTCCTGACAAGTAGGTTAAACCCTAGTAAAGGGGGAGAGTTGTACAAAAAACTTAGTGTAGAGTCTGATGCAAAATTAACTGAAGTATATCATAAAATAGTTAGAGATACAGATGGGTTGGATCATTCATTTGAAACAGTTTCAATATCTCAGCCATTGACAGAAACCATAGAAAAAACGATAAGATCAAAAGATATAGATCTGATAGTTATGGGAACTAAAGGAGCTACAGGTGCTAAGGAATTTTTTTTTAGGCAGTAATACGGTTAAGGTGATTAAGTCTATAAAACACACACCGGTCTTGGCAGTGCCTTTTAATGCAGAGTTGTCTGACGTTAATAACGTTGTATTTGCGTCTAATTTCGAACATCCATATACTGTAGTAGAGATGGAAAAGATGATAAATGTCTTACGTCTATTTTGTTCAAAAATAGATATCATCTATGTAGGTAGTCTTGATTCACTAAGTCAGCTACAAAAGACTAATCTAAGTTTATTGAAGAAAATTCTGAAGGATTTTGAAATAAAAATCGTTGAGATTCCTAAATCAGGAAAGGTCTCTGAGACGATTACTGAATTTGTAGAGAGTAGTGAAATTGATCTGTTGTCTATGATGTACTATAATCATGGTTTAATGGAGTCATTAACAAGAGAAGCTGTAATAAAAAAGATGGGTTTTAAAGTTGAGATTCCTTTCTTGGTAACACCTTCTTATAATTGATAAATATCATATTTTTTCTCTTACTCATCTTGTACTTTTGATTAATAACCTTAAAGACTAAAGTGATGAGAAAGAAGATTTTATTGCCGACAGATTTTTCTGAAAACTCCTGGAATGCTATTGTATATGCAATAACAATGTATAAGAACGTTAGGTGCGACTTCTATATATTAAATGTTTTTTTTACTACAGGTTATGCCTTGGAAAGTATGATGATTCCTGAGCCGGGGGAAAAAGTATATGAGGCGGAAAGAGAAAAATCAGAATCAGGTCTGGCACGTATCTTAGAAAGATTGGTTGATATTACGGATAACCCGAATCACGAGTTTTATCTTTTGTCAGAGTTTAATAGTGTCTTAGAAGCCATTAAGAATACTGTAGCTAAAAAAGATATTGAAATGATTGTTATGGGTACAAAAGGAGACAGTGACATCGCCAATTTGATTTATGGTAGCAATACTGTAGATATAATGGAAAGAGTTACAGACTGTCCCGTACTGGCAATTCCTAATTCAGCTAGATTTAGAAGT
Source organism: Aquimarina sp. (assembly GCA_002697475.1). Taxonomy (GTDB): domain Bacteria; phylum Bacteroidota; class Bacteroidia; order Flavobacteriales; family Flavobacteriaceae; genus Aquimarina. Next base: position 22,544 of record NZVW01000142.1, read on the forward strand.
CCTAAAGAAATAGTTTTTCCTACTAATTATAGAACTTCTTTTAAGCGAAAGGAACTTCAACATTTAATAGAAATTATAAAAATGAGTAATGCAGTACTCAAATTGCTTTACGTTGCAGAAGATGATGAACTATCTGAAGAGCAATTACAAAATAAGGAACTTCTGGAACAAAGTCTTGAAGGACTCCCTTACTCATTTCATAACCTACACCATCCTGATGTTAAGTCTGGTTTAAACTGTTTTGTGGAGAGCAGAGGTAGTGATTTGGTAACATTTGTCAATCATAAACACGGATTTTTTGAAGGTCTTTTTTCTAAACCTTTGGTTAAAGATCTTGGATATAGATCAAAAGTTCCTGTTTTGACGCTTCACGGATAAGACCAGTATTTTATCACACTAAGCAAAAAAATTAATTTAAGCCTTCTTGTTCATAGAAATGGATAGTAAAAATTTAGATATTACTAAATCCAGTGGAGAAAAAGTAAAGTTTTCTCTTACTAAACTGAGATCGTCACTTAAGAGAAGTGGAGCAGATCAAAATTTGATCAATTCAATTATTGATACAGTAAGGGATGAACTTTATCAAGGGATTTCAACTAAGGAAATTTATAATCGAGCGTATGCACTGCTTAAAAAGCAGAAGCATATTTATGCTTCAAAATATAAGCTTAAGAAAGCAATCTATGAATTAGGACCTACAGGTTTTCCTTTTGAAAAATTTGTTGCTTCTATTTTATACTATTCAGGATATGAGGTTGAGGTCAATAAAATAGTACAAGGTAGGTGTGTTTCTCACGAAGTAGACGTTATTGCAAGAAAAAATGAAAGTTTTATTGTTGTGGAATGTAAATTTCATAGTGAAGAGGGTAGAAATTGCGATGTTAAGGTTCCTTTGTATATCAATTCACGATATCAGGATCTACTCTCCGTATCAAAAATGGAGGGTAATAAAACCATAATTCCTAATGAGTGTTGGGTAGTAACCAATACAAGATTTACTAAAGATGCTATGCAATATGCCACTTGTATTGGGTTACATATTATAAGTTGGGATTATCCTTTAGACAATGGTATAAAGGACAGAATTGATCGTCTGGGGCTATATCCTATAACCGTTTCAACATTATTAAGTAATAGAGAAAAACAGTTTCTTTTAAGTAGGGATATCGTATTATGTAAAGAACTTCTTGAAGATAAATTTTATCTGGATCATTTAGGTATTTCTGAAAACAGACAAAAGAATATACTTGAAGAGATAAAATTGCTTTGTAATACCACTGAATTATGTCAGAATTAAAAATTCATTTTTTAGGAGCCGCTGAGACCGTAACGGGCTCAAAGTTTTATATAGAAACCCCTGAGAAAAACATCTTAATCGATTGTGGTGTTTTTCAGGGATTAAAAAAATTACGAGAATATAACCGAAGAGAGCTCCCCATCGATGTTAGTAATATAGACATGGTATTACTTACTCACGGTCATTTAGATCATACCGGATACCTGCCTAAATTGGTTAAAGATGGATACAAAGGAAAAATTTATGGTACTGCACCCACATTAAAAGTAACCGAAATCATTCTTTTGGATAGTGCTAAAATTCAAGAAGAGGAAGCGGATAGAGCAAATAAAGAAGGTTATTCTAAACATAGTCCGGCACTCCCATTTTATGATACAGGAGATGTAAAAAAAACATTGTTAAGATTTGAAGCAGTAAAAAAAGATGAATGGCATCAAATTTCTTCTAACATAGAATATCGATTTCTTTACAATGGCCATATTATTGGCTCTGTGTATATAGAATTGGAGATGTTTGGTAAAATCTTTGTGTTTTCGGGCGATTTAGGCAGAAAAGATGATCCATTACTAATGAATCCTTTAAAACCCAGATGGGCTGATTACATATTTATGGAAAGCACGTATGGCAACAAATTACATCCTGAAATTGATGTAGCAGAACGTTTAGCTTCATTAATAAATAAAACTGTTGAAAACGGAGGTACTGTGATTATCCCATCCTTTGCCGTAGAAAGATTACAGGTATTGATGGTACTGCTTTGGCAACTTGTACAGAAAAATAAAATTCCTGAAATCCCCATATATATAGATAGCCCTATGGGCAGTAATGTGTTATCCGTTTTTGAGTCCTATCCTGATTGGCATAAAGTACACATGAGTGATTATTATGCTGCAAAACATCAGATGAACATTGTTTCTTCATACAAAGAGACCTGGGAAGTTATTGATAACCTAAAGCCAAAAATTATAATTGCAGGTAGCGGTATGGTTACGGGAGGACGTGCTTTGACCTATTTACAACAGATGATTGATGTATCTCATCATGCAGTTATTCTGGTAGGATATCAGGCAGAAGGTACCCGTGGAAGACAGCTTATTGATGGAGCCCATGAGATTAAACTTTTTGGTAAATACTACGAAGTAAAGGCCAGTATACATTTAATGGAAAATTTATCAGCTCATGCAGATCAGCAGGAGCTTCTGGATTGGTTAGGAGAGATAAAGAATATTCCTGAAAATGTCTTTTTAATTCACGGTGAGGCTTCTGCAGCGGATGCCCTAAGAGTAAAAATTAAGGATCAATATGGTTGGCGGGTTACAATTCCAGAACTATTCAATGTTTCAACAATTGTAATATAACTATTAGTTTTTTATAAATATGCTTTGAAACCTTTTGATTTTTAAAGTTTTACTGATTAATGTCATATTTTTTTCGGGCAGGGAGGGGTACTTTTAAACATACTTTGATTAACCAAAAACCTATTCATTATGATCACAGAAAACATACAGACTGTACAGGATTTAAAGAACATTCATTTCACTACTCTCGAGTGGAAATCAAGTTTAGAATTTATTTCGGATGAGGCTCAATTTATAAATCAATTATTAAACTCTTATGTGTTTGAACCCAATACTCCTAATCTATTTGAGAGGCTTCAGGAGTTTAAGGAAGAATTAAGTGTACTGGAAAATGATTTAATAATATTACATGAACACATCAGAAGTCAGGAAAATAAACTGGGCGGGATGCTGGAGTGTGATACGATCTCTTGTGATGAAGTGTATTTGAAAAGCATTCAATTACTCGAGGATGAAATTATAACATTTGATAAAAAATTTAAGTCTTTGAAATCTAGAGTTTTTAGATATGCAGGGAGTATACTTAAAAACAAAAAAAAGTAAATTCTTGACTAAGGTGATAATTATCATTTTTTAAAATTAGTATGATCCTTAGCTTTAATAACAATAAACTTAGTATTAACCTTAAAGCCAATAGTATGTCACTAATTAAATTTAACAGAACAAATTTTCCCTGGGTTCCGGATAAAATTTCAACCTGGTTCGACACTAACGATCTTTACTTTGATGATTTCTATCTGAGAGAGAAACAATTACCTGCAATGAACGTAAAAGAGTTGGAGGATAAATTTGAAATAGAACTGGCTATTCCTGGTTTTTCAAAGGATAGCATAGAGGTCTCTATAGATGCGGATATGCTTTATGTCAAAGCTAATCAAAGCAGTGAAATAAATAACAATGATGAAAACTATACAAAACAAGAATTTAGCTACAATAGTTTTCACAGGCAAGTGCAATTACCTTCATCAGTAGATTCGAATCAAGAAGTAAAAGCTCAGTACAAAAAGGGAATTCTTACTCTCAGTCTATTAAAGAAAAAAGAAGAAAAGAGTTTAACTAGGCGAAAAATTGAAATAGCTTAGTCAGTTAGTCCCACAGAGCAGGAAGCATCATTATAATAGGGGGAATGCTTTCTGCTCTCTTAATTTATAAGCGTAACTGTTCTATAAAATAGATGGTCATGAAAATTAAAAAGCAAATTAAAAGATATCATAGATGGATTGCTCCTGATGATCTGCACGAACAATGCATGATCTGGCTTTCTGATCTTAAGTTTATGAAGGAAGAACAGCTTTTCTTTGATCATTTGGTACAGAAATATAATGTCAATCTTATTAAGCCAAAAAACTATTTAGAAGGGAAAGATATATTGAATAGGTTGGATACTGTGAGAGAAAAATTACCCACCTTGTTCACTAAATTAATTAATCATAGTAATAACTTATCTGTGCTTGTCGATGGAAAGGACGAGCCTGAAAAGGAAAGATTTTTTAAGGATGAGCACAAGCAGATGGTTACAATGTTAAGTGAATATTTATCAGAATACAATACTCTGAAACAACAAATATTCAAATTAATTATAGAAATCAAAAAGAGTGACAAGCCAAAACGGTTATTGAATTAAATAATGATGTACAAAAAAGTAATAATCATATTATTATCGATTACGATGGTCTTCACATTGTTTGCATGTCACAACAATAACGAAAACTACAAAGTGATTCCTTATGTGACCCAAAATAAAGGTGCCAGATACGATGTGCTGATTGCATCTCAGGGTAGTAGCTTTAAAGATTCTTTAGTAAGTCATGTTTTAAAAGATTATCAAGATCAATCCATTAGATTTAAGGTGATTGATGCATATACGCTATTTACGGTAGATATTGAAAAATGGGATGCAATTATCATCATAAACTCATGGGAGTATGTAGATCCACCAAAAAACATTAGAGAATTTATTCGGTCCAATAAGAAAAATGCTGACAAACTCATTATTCTCTCTACCGTAGGCAGCCATAATATGGTCTTTGATGATATAGATACAATTTCAGGAGAGTCAGTGATAGAAAAAATTCCTGATTATACTAAGATGTTGTCAGGTAGATTGGACAAGATTTTGAACAAAACTTGATACCAATCAAATTTGAATTATGAATTTTTAAAAATACCAAAATGAATAGAATATTAGAAATTATAGTCTTTTTAATGATTACAATTACAGTTCTGGGTTGTTCATCAAGTGAGTTAGTAGAAAACTGGAAAAATCCTGAAATAGAAAGTTTTGAGGCTAGCAAACTTTTGATCATTGGAATAACGCCAAAGGATAATGTTCAGAAAGATTTTGAAAAGAAACTTGCATATGCACTTAAAAAGAACGGAGTTAGTGTAATACAAAGCGTAGACTATTTTAGAGAAAATTTTACAGCCACTCCAAAGACTGAAGAAGAGCTTTTGACATTAGAAAATTCTTTAATGGAAGACGGGTTTGATGCTATTTTAATTTCAAAAGTTTTAGGAGAGGAGGATAAAGTCTCCCTTGTACAGGCGTATAGAAATATAGATAGAACGTTTAGCAGTTTTAGAGAGGATTATTATGAGAGTCAGGATATTTATCAGAACAAAGCTGCATATGAAGAATATAAAGTCTATCATGCACAATCTTCCTTGTATTGTATCTGTCCGGATAAGGATAGAGAATTGATCTGGAAAGCAGCTATTGATGTTACAGAACCTGAAAATATTAGAAAAGGTATAAATGANTATGTGAAACTCTTAATCTGGGCTTTAACTGAACANCNNTTGTTAATNATNAAAAATGTAAGTGATGAAAGTGTTGATATATAGTTCAAAGGATTTTGAAATTCCTTATATCAAAAAAGCTAATAATAATGTGCATCAAATTGAATTCACACAAGAAAGATTGACAAAAAATTCTGTACAATTAGCTATAGGGTTCAAAGCTATTTCTATTTTTTCAGCGGATGATGCTTCTGCTGAGATTCTTGAAAAATTAAAAGATTTTGGGGTTAAATATATTTCTTTACGCTCTAAAGGTTTTGATAATGTAAACCTAATGAAGGCTCAAGCTCTGGGGATTAAGGTGGCTAATGTACCTGATTATTCTGCTTATTCAGTTGCNGAGCANGCAATAGCATTACTCTTAGGNCTCAACAGAAAGTTGTTGGTTTCACATCAACAAATGAAAATGAACAATTTTAGTTTGAGTAACCTTNTTGGATTTGATGTGGCAGGTAAAAAATCCGGAATTATTGGAACTGGAAAAATTGGTAAAATAATAGGAACTATACTAAAAGGTTTTGGTGCAGAAGTTAGTGCTTTTGATATTAATCCTGATGATTCCTGGGCAATCTCTAAGGATATTACATATAGTACATTAACGAGTATTTATATGGAATGCGACTTGATTTTTTTGGCTGTGCCCTTGAATACCACAACACATCATATGATAGATGCGTCAACAATAAGTAAAATGAAAAAAGGTGCGATTATCATTAATATTGCAAGAGGATCTGTGGTGAATACTCTGGACATTCTTAAAGCATTAGATAATGATCAGCTTGGGGGGTATGCTACTGATGTTTATGAAAAGGAAAGTGGTGTTTTTTTCTATGATTTGTCAAAGGATGATAATCTCGAAGATGAAGTTTTAAAAGAACTTATTTATAATCCCAAAGTGTTGTTAACTCCTCATCAGGCATTTGCAACAAAGGAAGCCTTAAAAGAAATAGCAGAAACCACTTTAGACAATATTAATAGCTGGAATAATGGTTTCTGTGCAATTAATGAATTGATCCACAATAAAGGCTTGGTTAAAGATGGTTTATAGGTCTAATACTTTGACACTATTCCTATGAAGCTCTATTTTATTTTGCTGCTCCAGTTTTTTTAATAGCCTTGAAATCACTACCCTGGAGGTATGCAAATCATAAGCAATATCCTGATGAGTGCTATGTATGATATCAGACTTACCTATCTTGACTTTATCTTTAAGATATTTTAAAAGTCTTTCATCCATGTTCATAAAGGCGATACTATCAATGGTTTCTAACGCCNCCATAAGCCGCTTGTGATAACTTTCAAAAACAAAATTTCTCCAGCTTTTATATTTTCCGGTCCATTCTTCCATCTTTTCGATAGGGACCATAACAAGTTGAGTTTCTATTTCAGCTACAGCCTTAATCTCGCTTTTACTTTGACCCAGACAACAAGTTAGCGTCATTGCACAGGTATCACCACTTTCCAGAAAATACAATAATAACTCATCACCATCATTATCTTGTCTCAGAATCTTTACCGCTCCACTTAAAATCAAAGGCATAGATTTTATATAATTACCTGGTTTAATGAGCTCAAAACCTTCAGGAACTTCTCTAAATGTTCCGACTTNATTAATTTCCATTAATAAATCATTCTCAAACAAGTCACTATATTTTTCTTTAAGAATTTGAATCATCTTTACTGTTTTTTAGCATAGCTACAATTTGTTTTTTTGCCTCCTGATATCCAATATCAAAAACTTTATCCATACTGTTATTATTGAATAAACCAAAGTTTATCAGTTGCCTGGGATGAATAATCATGTCGCATTCACTAAAGCGTGTAAAGGCATTAGGCATGGCACGTAGATAATAGGCTCTCTGCATCACGTTATAGGAGTGTTTAAAATCATCGATTTTAGGTTTCTTTAGTGGTGATACATCAACTCCAATAATATAGTCAGCCTTCTTCTTTATAGGTTCTACAGGAAAATTATCTAAAATTCCACCATCGGCATATAAATGATCATCTATAAGGATAGGAGTAAAAACTCCTGGAAAAGCAGCAGAAGCTATAAGGGGTCTGATGAGTTCTCCTTTACTAAATACTTTTGTTACCCCTTCAACGAGATCAGTTGCAGTGACAAATAGTTTTTTTTCAAGAGAGGCAAAAGAGTCGTCGGGCAGGTAGGTCGCCAGATCATCATAATATTTCTCTGAATCAAAAAATCCAGCTTTACTTCGAGTAAATCTATTAAGCTTAAAGAGTGAAGTCTTCTTAAAAAATGTATTAATATCCTCTGGCGAATGACCAGCTGCGTATAGAGAGCCAACAATGGCTCCTGCACTAGTTCCTGAAACGAATTTGGGTATAATATTGTACTCTTCAAGTGCTTTTATGGCACCTATATGGGCAACTCCTTTATAACCACCTCCGGATAGGACGAGTCCTATTTTTTTTGAAGTTATCATCTAATTGCTTTTATAAAATTGGGCTAAATATTTTAGCAGTAGCCTCTTTAAATTTATGACTCCACGGTCTATTAACAAATTTACTATACTCTAATTGAATAGCAGTACTACATTCTTTAGTAAATATTTCTTTTAACTCTTTACAAAGCGTTTGATCATATATAATGACATTAACCTCATAATTTTGTTCAAAGCTTCTGTGATCCAGATTAGCAGTACCCACGCTGCATAATGCGTCATCAACAGCAATAGTTTTGCTATGTATAAAACCATCGGTTATCAAAAAGATTTTTACACCTGCCTGTAATAAACGCTCAAAATAAGAACGAACACACCATTTCACCAAATTACTATCAGAATTATTTGATAAAACTATTCTTACATCTACGCCGCTAAGAGCAGCAACCTCAAGAGCATTAAGGATACTCTCATTAGGTATAATGTATGGATTAGTGATATACACGTAGTGTTTTGCGCTATTAATTAGAGAGAAGAACAATTGCATTGAAGCAAAAAAATCAGAGTCTGGACCACTGTGAACTAATTGTGCTATATGCTTTTCGGGATATTCCAAATAGAGATTTTGGGTTGTTTTAAAAATGGTTCTGTCACCTGATGCATAATACCAATCAATAGCAAATACTGATTGCAGCTGAAATACAATAGGGCCTTCAAGTTTAAGATGTAAATCTTTCCATATGCCTAATTCCGGATCTCCGGATATATACTTATCTGATACATTAATGCCTCCGGTAAAAGCAATTCTATTATCGATAACTATTATTTTGCGATGATTTCTATAATTGACTGAAGATAAAAACTTACCAAACCGCATGGGTAGAAAGCGTTCAATGGTAACACCAATATCTTTGAGCTTAGCTATATATTTTTTGCTCAACGAAAAACTGCCAACACCATCATAAAGAATCTTTACAGCTACACCTTGCTCTACTTTTTGTTGAAAAAGCATAAAAAGCTCGTCTGATAATTGTCCCTCTTCAAAAATATAATACTCAAGATGAATAAAATGTTCGGCTTGTTTTATAGCTTCAAATATGGCGTCAAAGGTTTCTTCGCCATTATTTAATATTTTAATAATATTTCCTGAAACCGCTTCAAAACTAGAATTAGAATAAAAAAGATTGGCAAACTTTAAATGATCAGGTAAAATCTTAGCCTTAAAATGAGCATAGCTTTTTGATGATTGATCAAGATAATCAGAAATTAAACTGCTCGTTTTTAAGTCAAAAAATTTATTTTTTCTTCTATTTCTACCTAAAACAAGATAAAGAAGAATTCCTCCTACAGGTATGGTAAATATAGCAAGTAACCAGGCTAAAGTCTTAGTTGGCCTTAAGCCATCAAGCAACAGTTTTAAGATTATCAATATGCTGAATAAAATGTAGAGGGGAATAATTACATAAATAAGCATATTGCAAAGTATTAATAGTGCATCACAAGTAAAGGAACAGTAGTTTTATAGCTAATTTTTGTAATATCTGAACCACTCAAAAAACGATCTAAGAAAGTTTCTCTTTCAATAAAAGTGGCTGTAAAATCTATATTCATGATTTGTACAAAGCTATTTACAGCTATAGGTGTTGGTATGTTGATAATGGAATGAAAACTCACTTCATAATCTTTAAAATATCTGCTAATATTCTTTTTATCGTTATACTCGGTAATAGTGATAGTGTCATCTTCTTTTACCTTAAGTACTCTCACGTTAGCTTTATGCTTCATAATTACCTCTGTAAAAGGGGTTATTTTTGTTTCTTCAAAATGATCTCCATGATCCATCACTAATAGGGCTGATGTTACAGGTTGATATTTGAATCCTTCAGGGATAACAAGTACAGGGCAATCTACTTTTCTAATAACCTTAATTGTATTGCTGCCAAAAATTTTTTCTTTAGCACCGGTAGCTCCATTACTACCCATAAGTATTAAATCTATATTCTTTGTGCGGACTATTTGATTAACAGAATCAGTAAATGAATCATAATCTGCAATGGTTTCAAAGCTAAAGTTATCAGTAATAAATACTCCCTTTAGTTTATGGACAAGGTTAGATAGTTTCTTTTGGGATTTTTGGACTATGCTATCATGAACGCTCGTATCAGCAGGCGAAGCTAACAAATCATCTGTAATATATTCTGATGATTTATGCACATGTAGGATATAGAAGTTACATTCTTGGTTTTTGAAAAACTTTAGTGCATAATGTATAGCATTAATTGAGTTTTTTGAAAAATCAGTAGGTAATAGGATATTTTTCATTATACTTTTTATTTATCCTAAAAATAAAGGTTATAAAGTTTTTAAACTATGATTAAAATCAGAATTTATTTATTGACAAGTCCTTAAAAATAGTGTATAGAATTAGTTATAATTACGGCCATTGAATTTTGACGCAAGTAGAAAATCATATAAAAACCTTCTGAAGTTTCAATGTTTTTTGGTAAATGACACATAGGTGACACTTAAATGTCACCTATATTACAAGCAATATAATATAGCTTTGCTTCAAAGTAAAATAACGTTTATGCAAAATAAGACTATAGGGAAAAACCTAATCTATTATAGAAAAGCAAAAGGATTAACGCAACAGGAATTATCAAATCTTACAGAAGTAACAGTAAGAACCATACAACGAATTGAAAAAAATGAAGTACGACCTCATTTACAGACAATAAAACTTCTGGCAGTGGCATTGGAACTTGAAGTTGAAGCTCTTTTACCACTAGATAACCCTAAGGAAGAGAATATTAAAAAAAAATGGCTTTTATTAATTCACGCAACCCCAATATTAGGCTTTGTAATACCCTTTTGTAATGTTTTGTTTCCACTTTTTTTATGGATACATAAACGCGAAGATAATTCCATTTACAACAGGCATGGTATAAAAGTGATTAATTTTCAGATAACTGCTTTGATCTTTTACATCATTTCATTTATTGCATTAGTAACTGTTGAAAAATGGGGTTTTCTATTTTTTATATCAATTATCCCTCTAACTTTTTTAATCACCTTAGTAAATATCATATACGTTATAAATACTCATAAGTGTTATTATCCTGCGATACCTTTTTTGAGAATAAAAAAGAGTAACATAATTAAGTCTATCCTTTTACTCTATATAATTTGTGGGACATTTGGTTGCTCGTCAAGCGCAAATAAGAGTATTGAAAGATTAGATGGAAGCACTATTAAAAAGGATTCTTTAAGCAAAAAGATTGATCAATTAATGTCAGATGCCAGTGTCCAAGGCTTAGCATTATCCGTTTTTAATAAAAATGATGCGGTATATCAAAAAACTTTTGGCTATAAAGACTTTCCTAACAAAATGAACCTTACTGATACTACTAACATCTACGGAGCTTCATTGAGCAAAGCTGTTTTTAGTATATTAGTAATGAACCTTGTTGAAGAAGGGATCATCGATCTAGATACACCCTTAGAGTCTTACCTGCCTAAAAGGATTTATGAGTATGAGCCCAAAACCAGATGGCATGACAACTACTCTTCTTTACAAAATGATAGTCTTTATCAAAAAATAACAGCTAGGATGTGTTTAGCGCATACCAGTGGCTTTCCTAACTGGAGATGGTTTGAACCTGACAAACAATTGAGAGTTAAAAACATACCTGGATATACATATAGTTATTCAGGGGAGGGTTTTGTTTACCTTCAGGTGGTACTTGAAAAGATTACAGGTCAAGGTTTACAGGAATTAGCTGATAAAAGAATTTTCAGGCCACTTAATATGAATAACACGGCATATGAATGGAAAGAAAACTTTAAAGAAGATTTCGCCTATGGACATAATAATCTAGGAGAAAAATATAAAAAGGACACTGACAATGAACCTCGTGGAGGTAGTACACTAGAAACTACCGCAAAAGATTATACCATTTTTTTAGAAGCTGTATTGAAAAACAAGATTTTATCGAAGGAGTCATACGAGGAATTATTTAGTCCGCAGATTAGGATTCGATCTCAAACTCAATTTTCAGAAGCGTCGATGATTTCAACTCATAAATTTGATAAAATCAATTTAAGCTATGGTTTGGGTTGGGGATATATTGAAACACCGCAAGGCATAGGAGTTTTTAAAGAAGGTCATGGAAATGG